>CACXFX010000046.1 GCA_902767055.1 uncultured Pseudomonadota bacterium | reverse complement strand
TGATGAAGCAAATACCGTAGCGGGTGAAAAAAACCGTGTGTCGATTAAGTATCGGTAAAATGGATGAGTTTGTTTTTTTGCAGCCCCCTTAACTTCGCTTTGCTCAAAGTGGTGACGGGTTTAGTTGTGAAAAAAACCGCGTGTCGATTAAGTACAGATAAAGTATTGCAATCGTTGAAATAAAATCTTCAAATCCGTTGATAACTTGCAATTTAATTTTGCCCTGAATTTAACTTTGGGTTATAATGCCCAAAGTTAAATAAAATAAGGTAAAACGAGATTTAATATGACTGATTTATCAAATGAAGAGTATTTAAAAAGCGAACAGGAATATAATGCCGATTCGATTAAGGTTTTGAAAGGCTTGGATGCTGTCAGAAAGCGCCCCGGGATGTACATCGGTGACACTGATGACGGTTCGGGTCTGCATCATATGATTTATGAGGTTTTGGACAACGCCATTGATGAGGCTTTGGCCGGTTTTTGCGACAAGACGGAAGTCATTTTAAATCCGGACGGTTCGGCTACCATTCGCGACAACGGGCGCGGTATGCCGGTCGATATGCATAAAGAAGAAGGTGTTTCGGCAGCCGAAGTCATTATGACAGAGCTGCACTCCGGCGGTAAATTTGATAACAACTCGTATAAAGTTTCGGGTGGTTTGCACGGCGTCGGCGTGTCTGTCGTCAATGCTTTGTCAACCTGGCTGAAATTAAGGATTTGGCGTAATGACAAAGAATATGCGGCTGAATTTGCCGACGGTAATGTTGTCAAACACATCGAAATTGTCGGTGATGCGCCGGGCAAACATGGTACGGAAGTATCGTTTTTGCCAAGTCCGAAAACTTTTACGCAAACGGAATTTTCTTTTGAAACGCTAGAGCGCGCCATCAGAGAAAAAGCTTTCTTAAACTCGGGCGTGTATTTGAAGTTGATTGACAATCGCGGCGCCGAGAGAAAAGAAGAAGATTTTCACTATGAGGGCGGTTTGTCAGCGTTTGTCGAGCACCTAAACAAGTCAAAAGCACCTTTGCACGACAATATTATCTCTTTTTCGGGTGAAGAAAACGACATTACGGTTGAAGTTGCTTTGCAGTGGACCAATGCTTATAATGAAAGTATGCTTTGCTTTACGAACAACATTCCGCAAAAAGACGGCGGTACGCACCTTGCCGGTCTCAGAGGTGCATTGACCAGATCGGTTAACAACTATATTTTGGAAACGGGACTTTTGAAAAAAGAAAAGGCCGTCATCACCGGCGAAGATATGCGTGAAGGTTTGACCTGCGTGTTGTCCGTGAAGGCACCTGATCCGAAGTTTTCATCTCAGACAAAAGATAAACTTGTATCATCGGAAGTCAGACCGGTTGTCGAGGGTGTCGTCGGTGAAAAATTAAAAGAATGGCTTGATGAACATCCGAATGAATCCAAAATCATTGTCGGCAAAATCGTGGAGGCTGCCACGGCGCGTGAGGCTGCAAGAAAGGCAAGAGAATTGACGCGTCGCAAAGGTGTTTTGGATATTTCAACTTTGCCCGGCAAATTAGCGGATTGTTCTGAAAAAGATCCGGCTTTGTCCGAAGTTTTCATCGTTGAGGGTGATAGCGCAGGCGGTTCTGCAAAACAGGGACGTGATCGTAAAAACCAGGCAATTATGCCGCTTCGCGGTAAAATCTTGAATGTTGAGCGTGCTCGTTTTGACAAGATGCTCAATTCGGCCGAAATCGGAACGATTATTACGGCTTTGGGTACCGGTATCGGTCGTGATGATTTTAATGCCGATAAATGCCGTTATCACAAGATTGTGATTATGACCGATGCCGATGTCGACGGTGCCCACATCCGCACGCTTTTGCTCACTTTCTTCTACCGCCAAATGCCGGAACTTATTGAGCGCGGTTATGTGTATATTGCTCAGCCGCCGCTTTATAAAGCCAAACGCGGCAACTCGATTATTTATCTTAAAGATGACCGCGAGATGGAAGAATATTTGATTGCCGGCGGTACGGATGATGCGACGCTTGAAACTTCAAACGGCGAGCAAATGACGGGTCAGGACTTGGTTTCGCTTGTTCGTCAAACGATGAAAGCTAAGGCCTTGATGACAACGCTTTCGATCAAAGCGCCTGAAAAAATTATTGAGCAAATGGCGATCTACGGTTTGTTTAATCAGGATATCTTAAATGATAAACAAAAACTGAGCGAAAGGCTTGAAAAAGTTGTTCAAAAACTCGACAGCCATGAGGCTGAGTATGACAGAGGTTGGCAGTTTGATATTTTGCCTGACGGCGCAGTATCGCTTAACCGTACTTTGCGCGGCGTTAAGGAAGACCATATTATCGGGGCGACTGTTTTTGACAGTGCCGAAGCCAAGCTCTTAAACGAAATGTATGATTTCTTGAAATCGAATTTTGAAGAGGCGTCAAAACTCGTGACCAAAAACGGCGATGTTAAACGCATTTTCGGTCCTGTGATACTGGTCGATGCCGTCATCTCGGCCGGCAAAAAGGGCATTACATTGCAACGTTATAAAGGCTTGGGTGAAATGAATCCGGAACAGCTTTGGGAAACGACGCTTGACCCTGAGGCTCGTTCTTTGTTGCAGGTTAAGATTGACCACATGGAAGAAGCCGACGAGGTGTTTTCTACCTTGATGGGCGATGTGGTCGAACCGAGAAAAGAGTTTATTCAAGAAAACGCGTTAAATGTGGTGAACTTGGATATTTAAGGCTTAATTTGAGAATGAAAAAATCCTTCACACAAGTGAGGGATTTTTTTTGAACTAAAAAAATAATTTGACATTTGATTTTAAGTATGGCAAAATAAAAGCCGGATAGGGAAAGTTGCTTTTCTTATCAAGTACCCGAATGGGTGCGGGGCTTTAGTAAGCTCTCTATCAATGGTGATACTCAAAATAGTGTCACGCTTTGTTGATGCTGTTTTTTTGTATCAAAATTCCCCGTTGAAGCCGGGGAGATTGTGACGTATGTACAGGATTTTCTAAAGGTCATAATAGTCATTGCCATTGATATGATTTACTAACTCCCCGCCGCTCATTTTAGAGTGGTTTTTTTGTTTAATAAATTTTGGAGAAAAGATATGAGAAAACTTATTTTAATCTTGGCTTTAATGCTAATCGCAACACAATCGAAAGCGGATTGTACACTTGAAACACTTAACGATACCGATTGTTTTCAGTGCGGTGCAAATTGCGTGGCGCACGTGACTTATGAAGATGAAGTTCAGCCCGACGGCTCGACCAAATCCGTCGGTACAATGACACTCTCCGGTCAGGGCCCGATGGGAGGCTGGTACACGGAGAGCGAACCTTGGTATGCTGTTAGAAATAACATCCAAAACATTAGTATCGAGGAAGGCATTACAAGCATTGGTTATAATGCGTTTATCAATTTTTTAAACTTAAAAAATGTTGAATTACCGCAATCTTTAAGAGAGATTCGCCCAGGTGGATTAGAAAATTGTACATCCCTTGAAAATTTAACAATACCGGATAATGTTTTTATTTATAATGAAGCGCTCGAAACAACGAGTATCAAAACGTTGGTTATTCCTGCAAATAGTACTTTAGATCCAAGAGCTTTCAAAGCTGATAATGCAACGCCGACATTGATTGAAAAACTTTATTGCGCGCCTCAAATGAGGCAGGCTTGTGAAGCTGCCATTGCTTACCGAGGCGATGCGGCAGAAGTTGTGGAATACATCCAAACATCTGACAATCAATATCTTGTAGGCGGCAAATACTATGCTCGGCTCAATGATATCGGCACACCGAATTACATTAAAAAGCGCATCTACACCATCGACGAGGCTAATCGCGTCGCGGGTGAGAAAAACCGTGTGTCGATAAAGTATCGTTAAACTTTCGGAAATAGGTTTGTGGGAAAACCTTTACTTTCTTTTTGAAAAAGTAAAGGATGTTTGAATAACCTTTACTTTTTATCTTGACTTGTCA
>CACXFX010000045.1 GCA_902767055.1 uncultured Pseudomonadota bacterium | reverse complement strand
TCGCAAACCGGTGTCGCATTGGCAAATTTGGTTGCATATAAAATCATAAGTATTATCAAAAATAAAATCAAAGTATTTTTTTTCATAAGTTTTCTCCTTATATTATTAACACCAAAAAAGCCGCACCTTTGATGAGCGGCGGGGAGTGAAACAATCATATACTCTAAAATGACCTCTGTGACCTTTAGAAAATCTTGTACATCCACCACAGACTCCCCGACTCAAATTTCGGGGATAAATCGCTATTTAAAAACAAAATAGCACTGAAAAAACAGTGTTATCCATCACTGTAGAGTATGACAAAGCTGTTTCATAGCCCCGCACCCGTTCGGGTACTTGATAAGAAAGGTCACCCTCTCCTATCCGATTCTTATTAAAGCACTTTTAAATGTGCCTGTCAATATTTTTTGATAAAATACTGCATTTTGATATTTAAAGTGCTATAAATAAGCGTGTTTTTTTAAATAATGAGGCTCCCATGTCTGACAATATCTTAAAATCAAAACGTTTTTTACCTTTAATGATAACTCAATTTTTGGGTGCCTTAAACGACAACCTTTTCAAAAACGCACTTTTAATGACGGTTACGATTAAAATGGCCTCAAAAGCCGCATTGCTTTCAAACGTTATTGCCGCACTTTTTATTCTGCCGTTTTTTGCATTTTCGGCCACTGCCGGTGAAATTTCGGATAAATATGACAAATCAAAAGTCGCCCGTGCATTAAAAATAACAGAACTTTTGTTGATGCTTGCGGCTTTATTTGTTTATCAGGCCCAAAGCCTCTTCGGGCTGATTATTTTACTTGCATTAATGGGCGCACAATCGGCGTTTTTCGGTCCCGTTAAATATTCACTTTTGCCTTTGCACTTAAAATCCGATGAACTTGCCATCGGCAACGCTTATATTGAAGCAACAACATATATCGCCATTTTACTCGGGCTTATCTTGGGCACGATTTTACCTTTGGATATGGTTTTATATTTGTTGATTTTTCTTGCTTCTATCGGGCTTATCTCTTCATTTTTCATTCCAAAATCTCCATCAGAACGAAATGATGCCAAAATCAACAAAAACATCATCGAGGCAACCTTCAACACCATCAAAATCATTAAACGTAACAAAACGGTTTTCAGATGCATTTTAGGCGCAACATGGTTTTGGATGATCGGGGCATTTGTTGTGGTGCAAATTTATCCCTTGTCGGGCAATGTCTTAAATGTTGCCAATACGGTCATCACGTTTTTCTTGATTTTATTTTCGCTCGGTGTTGCTTTGGGCAGCATCGTTTGCGGACACTTAATGAAAGGTTATATACATACAACTTATACACCGATAAGTACTTTATTGATGGGGGTATGCTTTGCCGCACTTTATTTTCTGACAAATGATTATCCGACGCCACAAGCACCGGTCAGTCTGGCACATTTTTTTGAAGCTCCGAATGCTTTTTTAATTTCCCTTTCGATTTTCGCAATGGCATTTTTCGGCGGCGTTTACATTGTACCTTTAAATACTTTAATGCAAAAAACCGCACCGAAACCTTATCTTGCAACCGTTATCGGCGGAAACAATATCTTAAACGCGCTCGGTATGGCCTTAATTTCGATTTTAACGATTATATTGCTTTGTTTGGGCCTGACGATTTCCCAGCTTTTTTTGGTTGTGGCCATATTAAGTTTTGCCGTCTTTTTTGACATCTGCCTGTTATTGCCCCATGCTTTTTGGCGCTCGATTTTAAGAGCCTTGTTTAAGCTTTTATTCAAAGTCAAAATAAGCGGCCTGCAAAACATCAAAAGAGCGGGCAAAAACGTTTTGTTTATCGCCAATCACACTTCGCTTTTAGACGGTCTTTTGTTGGCTGCTTTTATGGAAGGCGATATTACATTTGCCGTCAATACAACTTGGGCTGAAAAAAAGGTGATGAAATTTTTTGCCCATTTTGTTCGTTTTGTTCCCTTAAATCCGAACAACCCGATGTCTATGCGTACGCTAATTTCAAAAATCAAACAAGGCGAACGTGTCATGATTTTTCCCGAAGGGCGCATCACAACAACCGGCGGATTGATGAAAATTTATGAAGGCGCCGGTATGATTGCATTCAAATCCGGTGCACGAATTGTACCCGTTAAAATCACCGGTGCACAGTTTAGCAAATTTTCGTATTTGAAAAAAAAGATCAAAACGCATTATTTTCCCAAAATCGAGCTGACATTCTTAAAACCTCGCCTTCTAACAGCGCCTCAAAATCTGAACAGTCGCGAACAAAGACGGTATGTTTCAAAAAAACTTTATGATTTAATGACCGAAATGCTTTATCGAACAACCGTGATTGACGAGCATATATTTAGAATGCTCTTAAAAAGCGCGAAACTTTATTCAAAAACCCATAAAATTGCCGAAGATATCAACCGAAAGCCGATCAGTTATCAAACATTGCTCAAAAAAGCCTACGTTTTGGGTGCAGCCTTGAAAAAAGCTTTCAATACTCAAAAATATATCGGCTTAATGTTGCCGAACAGCCTTGCCGATGTTGTCTGCTTTTACGGTCTGCAAAGTATTGATAAAGTGCCTGTTATGCTCAATTTTTCGTTCGGCGCGGCACAATTTGAAGCCTCTCTTAGGGCGCTTGACTTAAAAGCAATTGTCACTTCGCGCGAATTTATCAAAAAAGCTCACCTTGAAAATCTTGAAAAAGTGTTGTTAAACCGCGGGATTTGCCCCGTTTATCTCGAAGACTTTGCCCAAAAAATCTCACTTAACACAAAACTTAAAGGACTTAAAGGCTATTTGACCTCTCAAAAGCCAAAAAACAAACCCACCGATACGGCAGTTGTACTCTTTACATCAGGCTCTGAGGGTTTACCTAAAGCCGTACTTTTGAGCCACAAAAATTTGCTTGCCAACCGCGCACAACTTTTAAGCGTTTTAGCGGTTAATTCTTCAGATATCTTTTTCAATGCTTTGCCGATGTTTCATTCATTCGGGCTCTCAATCGGCGGCGTTGCAACAATACTTTCGGGCATTAAGACCTTTTTCTATCCTTCTCCGTTGCACTATCGAATCGTACCTGAGATGATTTATGACACAAACGCAACGATTGTTTGCGGTACGGACAGCTTTTTTTACGGCTATGCCAGAATGGGCAATCCGTATGACTTTTTTGCCTTAAAATATGCAATTGTCGGCGGCGAAAAATTAAAAGAACGCACGGCACAATTGATGATGAAAAAGTTTGGCGTTCGCGTTTTGGAAGGCTATGGCACGACTGAAACTTCTCCCGTTATTTCGCTCAACACGCCGATGAATTACAAAGAAAATTCCGTCGGACGAATTTTGCCTTGTATCGAATATCATATACAACCCGCTGACGGAATTGAAAACGGCGGTGTTTTATACCTTAAAGGAGATAATATCATGCAAGGTTACATTCGCCCCGAAAACCCGCTGGTTTTAGAGCCTTTGGAACAAGGTTGGTATAATACCGGCGATGTGGTCAGTATTTCAGATGATGGGTTTGTTTCGATTTTGGGACGCGTTAAGCGCTTTGCAAAAATCGGTGGCGAAATGGTCTCAATTTCAGCCGTTGAGGAAGCCCTTGAAAAACTTTATCCGCTTTCAAAAGGCGGTATTGTCGTTTTGGCAGATGAGAGCAAAGGTGAAAAACTTATTTTTGTAACAAATGATGAAAATGCAAATCTGCAAGACATTAAAGAATTTTTTAAAGCTCAGAACTTGAGTATGTTATGGACACCCAAAGCCGTGTTTTATACCAAAAACCCGCCCCTCCTCGGCAGCGGCAAATTTGACTATCAAACAGCAAAAACACTTATCGAAAAAAACTGATAAATTTTACTGTTTTTTTTATTTGACATCAGGCATTTTTTATGCTTAAATAAATCTTAGATAGGAAAGAAATTTCTTATCAAGTGCCTTGATTGGGCACGGGGCCTTAAAACAGCTTTTTATGAATCGATGCCTAAAATGGCGTCCGCTTTTGGATGCTTTTTTTAGCTTTAAATCCCCACATTGGTTGGGGAGTCCGTGGTGAATGTACAGGATTTTCTAAAGATCACGGAAGTCATTTCGATTCATATGATTGTTTTACTCCCCGCCGCTCAGATTAAGACGCGGCCTTGGTTTAATGTTTAAAAAAGGAGAAAAAATATGAAAAATAAATATGTTATGGCAATTTTAATATTGATGCTTTGTGGGACAACTGATGTTTTGGCGACAGCAAATTGTCCGAACGGAACGACGGAAAATGTAGATTGTTGGAGTTGTGGTGAAACATGTACAGCAGTACTTAAAAACGGCCAAATGAAGATTTCAGGTGAGGGTAATATGAATGCATATTATTGGACGGGATCAAGTCCGAATCGCGTTACGACAGCGCCTTGGAAAACAAAAATTGATGATATTGAAAGCTTGGTAATTGAAGAAGGGATTGAAGATATCGGGTATGCTGCTTTTTGCGGCACGAAAATAAAGGATCTTGAATTGCCCACTTCTGTTAAAACAATTAATCGTTATGCTTTTATGGATGGTTCTTTAGAAAGCGTGAATACACTCAAAAATCTTTCAAGTATTGAAAGTGGCGCATTTTATCTGACGAATTTAAAAAGCGTTGATTTGCCGGATAATTTGACGGTAATTAACGGTGATGTTTTTACCGGCACAGATTTAGTGACGATTGATATTCCGGATACGGTGACTTCAATCGGAAATCATACATTTCAAATTTGTGATAAACTGACGGATATTACTATTCCGGATTCCGTAACATCAATAGGTGCTTACGCGTTTAGTGGTGATGAAAATTTAATCAATTTGGTCATTCCTGACACGGTTGAAGAAATAAAAGCAAACGCATTTAATGGGGTCAATATTACAAATTTAAAAATCAGTGCAGACAATCTTGAGATGTATTTAAATACCGGCGGGGCATTCAGAGAAAGTTCCGGTATCGTGTGTACATCAGGTAATTGTCAAAAAGTGATTGAAGATTTTGATAAAAAGAACGGAACAAATTATAAGTATTATACAAATATTTGCCCGACGCAAGAAGCTTGCGGCAAGTTCAAACCCATGCGCAAAAGCATCCGTATCTATACCATAGATGAGGCTAATCAAGTCGCCGGCCCCATCAACCGCGTGTCAATCACATATCGCTAAAAAAGAGGGCGCTTGCCCTCTTTTCTACCTTTGTGACTTAACTGCCTTAATATTTCGTATATAATCAACGTTATTTTCCAAATCTTCCAAATCAAGCGGCAATTTATGACGCCAGTTCGGATATTTATCCCTGTCCGTACCGGGCAAGTTTTGCAATTCGTCCACACCTAAAATATCCTCAAGTTGCAAAATCACGACTTTGCTTTGAGATTTTGCAATCAAAGTATGCACGGCCTCAGTTAAACCTTCAGGATAACTTTCGCCATATATATAATTGTTTTTGCGTAAATTATCTCTTGGCCAAACGCCGTTTTCGTCCAACACTTTTAACAAAAGCCAACGATCTTTTTCCCGCTCTTGATATAAACAACGTCTTTCGTTTTCATCAATCATTTTAAGCTTGTATTTAAGCTCAATTTCATAGCCGAACCACCACATTTTTAAAGGTGGCATATCATGTGTACCGACTGAAACAAATGCTTGAGAAGGGTAATGTTGAGGTGCCTTAAAATCACCGCACCCGTTGCACCAACGTTCTGCCCATAAAACACTCATCGAATAAATATCATTTTTTTGCAACGTATCGACAAAACCGTCAGGCACATTGCCGATACTTTCACCGACAATCAGACAGTTGTTTAAGTGGCTTTCCAAGGCCACAAGCGCAAGCATATCTTCAAAATTATAATAGATATAAGTCCCCTCATCACCGTCATCTTTAATCATAAACAGACGCATCAGGCTCATCACATGATCCATTCTCAGTGCACCGGCATAAGCCATGTTTGCGCGCAAAATCTTTAAAAACGGCTCATAAGCCTGTTTTCTCAATTCAAACGGGTCAAACGCCCCCAAACACCACTTTTGTCCTTGCGGGAAGAAGGCATCAGGCGGGGCACCGGCACCGCTGCCTTTGATATATGAGTTTCTATCAGACCACAACTCAGCACTGTCTTTGCTCACCCCGACGGGTAAATCACGATAAAGACCGATTTTAAGGCCGCAAGATTTAATATGTTTTGCGGCTTCTTCAAACTGCCGAGCTGCTTCAAATTGCAAAAACTTGAAAAATTCAATTTCTTTTTGATGCGTTTGCTCGAAAATAGCCAAATCCATAGCCCCTTGATTTTTAAGCCCCTCCGGCCAAGCGCGCCAACCGCCCCATATGCTTTTGCATTTTTCATGATATATTGCTTGATAAAGTGCAAAAAGGTGCAACCTTTTTCCCTGACTTTTTTTATAATTTTCAAACGCTTTTATCGGTTTTTTATGCGCTTCGAATACATTATGTAAAACATTAATTTTTATATTATAAATATTTGTATAATCAATTAAATTTGATTCTTTTGCTTTTGCGATTTGTGCGGCGTAACGGCCTTTGATTTTTTCATCAAATCCTGCTGTTTTTTCAACATCAATATAAATCGGATTTAAGAAAAAACGACTGATTGAAGCATACGGACTTGCGTTTTCCGGAAAATCATGCGACAAAACATTAATCGGGTTTAAGCCGATGATATCGGCTCCCGATTTTGCCGCAATTGTTGCAAAATTTTTCAAATCCGTAAAATCGCCGACACCCCAGTTGCGTTTACTTTTTAATGAATAAAGCTGCAATGTAAAGCCCCAAATTTTTTCATCTTTTAAGACTTGAGGTACATAGCATTTTTCAGGCGCAACAGCTAAAACACTGTGATAAAGAACATCTTTGATTTTCATTTCAAGTTCATAATAGCCGATATCAAGGTTTTCATTGATATTCAAAACTATTTTTTGATAAACCTGCCCTTTGAGATCTTTTTCAAACTCTGTCACAGCCTCAAACGGCAATGTCCTGTATTTTGCTTTGCCTTGAGGTTTGATTTTGAGCATATCAGGTGCTAAAACTTCCCCTTTTAAGACATAAATATCAAGCTTAATACCATTTTGACGCATGACATAAATCGGCGCAACAACCTCGTCATAACATCTGTTATCAAGCATTTCGCACGATTTTGAAATAGCCTTTGGACTTGATACATCCATCCCGAATTGACAACACATAAATTCAAGCAATTCATCAGAAACATGACAAGTATCATTTGCACCGAACGAAAACGTTGTGGCAATCCCGATTTTATTTGAAAGTTCATCAAGTTTTTGTGTCATTTTATTACCTCGTCAATTCAATTGCAAAAATTGTTTCTTTTGGAAAATCAATTTCCTGCATACTTATTTTTTTGTTTAACTTTAACTTTCCATCCGTTGAAAACAACAGTTTGAAACGCTTCATTTTCTTCAAATTCGGAAATTGCCATTTGATTGTTTGATCAGATGCATTCAGTGCCACATAAAGCAATTTTTCACCATCATAGGCCAAATATGCAATGGCTTTTTTCTCAACATTTTGCCAATCGGAAGCCCTGAATTCTTCCCCTTTTTCATTATACCATGCCAAATCTTTATAATATGCCCCTTTTTCTTTCTGTCCCGTAAAGAACTGTGTCTTTTGAAAAATCGGCAAAGATTGCCTTAATTTTATCAAATGTCGCACAAAAGGAGCAAATTGATAACCTTGAGATGAAATCGCATCCCAAGGGGTATAACTCAAAACATTATCCTGATTATAGGGGTTATTGTTGCCCATTTGCGTCTTGAGCAATTCATCACCCGCATTTATCATCGGTGTAGCGAATGAAAACAAGAGTGTTGCCATCAAATTTTTAGCACGTTTTAAGCGAGCCTCGCACACCTCATCAGAAGCCAAAACACCCTCTACGCCTGAATTTGAACTGAAATTTTCGTTTGTACCGTCTTGATTGTTTTCACCGTTTGATTCATTATGTTTTTGCTCAAAACTCACCAAATCGTACAAACAAAAACCGTCATGTGCCGTTATAAAATTGACACTTGTCCAAAGATTTCGATTATGATAACCGAAAATATCACTTGATCCGGCTAAACGACTCGCCAATTCGCCGATTTGCCTTGCATCTGAACGCCAAAAGCGCCGCACGACATCGCGAAACCTGTCATTCCATTCAAAAATACCGGCACCGAATGCCCCGATTTGATATCCGTTTGCACCGACATCCCAAGGTTCGGCAATCAATTTTTTACACCTTAAAATCTCATCTTGCTTTAAGGCTTTGATAAATGCGTTATCATATCTGAACTCTGTCTTTTCACGCCCCAAAGTTGCCGCTAAATCAAAACGGAAACCATCAACATGGTACGTCTTTACAAAATAACGCAATGAATCCATAACCAAATTTAAAACATTCACATTTTCAATATTAAAGCTCGCACCACAACCCGTACTGTCATAATAAAAACGTTTGTTTGTCTTATCCAAAACATAATAGCTTTCATTATCGATACCGCGATAACAAAGCGTCGGGCCAAGATGATTGCCCTCAATCGTGTGGTTATATACAACATCTAAAACGACTTCTTTTTTGTTTTGGTGAAACGTTTTAACCATGTTCTTAAAGTCATTTGTATCACCGTTTTTCAGATAG
>CACXFX010000044.1 GCA_902767055.1 uncultured Pseudomonadota bacterium | reverse complement strand
CTTGTCAAACAAAAAAATGCCTTAAAAAAATTTCAGCTGTGCGCAACTGCCAAACATTTTTTGAAAAAAATCAAAATAATGGCATAATACAATCATCGTTTTAACTTTTTCTTCAAGGAACAAAAAAATGCCTTTTGCCGTTATACTTGTCTTTTTAATCTTTTTTGTGTTGATGAGCTCGGTTGTCATTGTCCGTCAGGGTTATGAATATACAATCGAAAGCTTCGGCCGTTTCACGCGTACGTTAAAACCGGGGTTTCATCTTGTTATTCCGATTATCGAAAAAATCGGTGCCAAAATCAATCGTATGGAACAGGTTTTGGATGTCCCTTCTCAAGATGTGATTACAAAAGACAACGCAATGGTCAGGGTTGACGGCGTTTTGTTCTTCCAAATCCAAAATGCGGCCAACGCGGCTTATCAGGTCAAAGATTTGAACAATGCGATTTTAAATCTGATTATGACAAACATTCGTACCGTTTTGGGCAGTATGGAGATCGATGAGCTTTTATCCCAGCGCGATGCCATCAATCACAAATTGCTTTCCGTTGTGGATGAGGCGACTGTACCTTGGGGCGTTAAGGTGACACGTGTTGAGATCAAAGACATCACCCCGCCGCGTGATTTGATTGATTCGATGGCCCGCCAGATGAAGGCGGAACGTGACAAACGTGCTGCGATTTTAGAGGCTGAAGGCGTTCGCCAATCCGAAATTTTGAAAGCCGAAGGCGAAAAACAATCCGTCATTTTGGCCGCCGAAGCTGAAAAACAATCGGTCATCTTGGATGCCGAAGCCAAAAAAGAAGCCGCATTCCGTGAGGCGGAAGCAAGAGAGCGCCTCGCCAATGCCGAAGCTTTTGCAACAAAGGCCTTATCCGATGCGATTGCAAACGGCAACCCGCAATCTTTAAATTATTTCTTGGGTCAAAAATATATTGAAGCCTTAAACGGCATCATCACCTCGCCTAATCAAAAACTTTTAATGTTGCCGACCGATACGACAAATGTCGCAAGCTCGCTTGCAAGCATTGCCGAAATCACCAAAGAAATTATCACCGACAAACCTAAAAAAACAAAATAAGGGGAATATAAATGAACTTTATCACTCAAATGGGTTATCTTGGCTGGTTTGCCATCGGTGTTTTTCTGATTTTGGCAGAATTGTTCGTGCCGGGGACATACCTGATTTGGTTTGGTTTTTCGGCATTTATGATGGGAATAATTGTCAGCTTTATCAGCTTGACGGTCGTTGAAACACTTGTCTGCTTTGCGCTGATTTCCGCCGTCTTTGCCGGATTTGGCTGGTATGCCTATGCCAAAATCTTAAACAAGACGAAAGTACCTGAAAAATATAAATACTTAAATGATATGGCAGGCGCCCACATCGGCAAAATTTATAATCTTTCCGAAGATGTCGTTGACGGGCGCTCAAAAGCCAAAATCGGCGATTCGTTTTGGCTTGTTGAAATTGACGAACCCTTAAAAAAAGGCGCCAAAATAAAAATAATCGATGTCAAAGACGGCGTGATTTTAAAGGCTCAAAAAGCAAGCGAAAAATAATTGTTTCAAGTTAAAAATTTTTTGAACTGAATTTTATTAAGCCTTATTGAAAATTAAGGCTTGATTTTTGTTTGTTTTATGCTAACATAAAAACAGCATCGTTTGGTGCACGGGCATAGAAACCCGAGACAGAAACAGTCGATTTATTCGACCATTCACCGGCCTCTGCGATTGAGCGGATGTCGGCCGAATAAGACATCAAGCTCAAATAAGCCGAGCCGTTTGTTTCTGTACGGTTTTCTATCATCCGCCCGCTTTCAAGTGGGTTTTTTTATAACTAATATGATAGAAAGGAAAACAAAGATGAAAAACAATCAATCAGGTCGCAGTATGGTCGAGATGCTTGGCGTCTTGGCAATTATCGGTGTTCTATCGGTCGGAGCACTGGCCGGATTTAATAAAGCCATGCGTCAGCATCGAATCAATCAGTTTGTAATTGATTGGGAACAATTTCTGTCAGGTATTTTGGAATATGAAAATTATTTGGTTGCTGAAGCTAAAATCGTGGGTACTAATGCTGTTAAATTATTGCCTTACATTCAAAATTTAGATATTTTACCTGACAGATGGACCATTCCAGATGATAACACAAATCAAAAATTTTATGATAATTTTCAAAATCAGGTTATTATACAAATGGCTTTTCAAAAAACCATAAATATTGATTATTATTTGACGACAGATAATACCGCTTTTCGAAATGATTTATGTATTGAATTGGTTAGTAAAATAGTTAAACCGAACAGTAATATTTTTCAGTATATGTCCGTTTATCGTGGAAGCAGCCTGCCTTCCAGCGCAAAAATATACGGCGATCGGGAATGCACTGGCGCACAAAAATGTATTAAAGATATGACGATGGACGATGTTTTAAATACATGTAGTGTCTGTGTTGAGGGTAATGCTTGCACATTAGCAATTCATATTTAGCTTCCCTTTTAAATATTTGCCTGTGTAGCTCTCTTTGACCTTAACGATTTGTTCCGGTGTGCCGGTGGCGATGATTTTACCGCCGCCGTCGCCGCCTTCGGGGCCTAAATCGATGATATAATCTGCCGTTTTAATCACATCTAAGTTATGTTCAATCACCACAACCGTGTTGCCCTGCTCCACAAAGCGGTGCAAGACTTTTAAAAGTTTATTGATGTCTTCAAAATGAAGCCCTGTTGTCGGCTCATCTAAGATATAAAGCGTTTGGCCGGTCGCCTTTTTTGCAAGCTCTTTTGAAAGCTTGATGCGCTGTGCTTCACCGCCCGATAACGTCGTTGCCGGTTGCCCGAGCTTGATATAACCCAAACCGACTTCCTGCAAAAGTTTTAAGCGGTTTTTAATTGAGGGGATATTTTCAAAGAAAACAAAAGCCTCATCAACCGTCATATCCAAAACATCGGCAATTGATTTGCCCTTAAACTTCACTTCCAACGTTTCGCGGTTAAAACGTTTGCCTTTGCAAACATCGCACTCGACATAAACATCGGGCAAAAAGTGCATCTCGATTTTTTTAACCCCGTCACCTTCGCAAGCCTCGCACCTGCCGCCTTTCACATTAAACGAAAAACGCCCTGCCGTGTAGCCTCTAGCTTTTGCCTCGGGCAGAGAGGCAAACCAATCTCTGATATACGTAAAAAGCCCTGTGTATGTCGCAGGGTTTGAACGCGGCGTGCGCCCGATCGGCGATTGATCGATATCAATGATTTTATCGATATTTTCTGCACCCTTGATGGCGGTATATTTGCCGGCGGGTTTTCTTGAGCCGTTAATCACCTTATTTAAGGCCGGAAAAAGCGTTTCTAATATAAGGGATGATTTTCCGCTGCCCGATACACCGGTGACACAGGTCAGCGTCCCGAGCGGCAATTTGAAATTGACATTTTTAAGATTATGCGTTTTGACGCCTTTTAATTCCAAAAATTGCCCGTTTCCTTTGCGCCTTGTTTTCGGAACTTCAATTTCTCGTTCACCATTTAAATATGCTGCCGTTAAGCTTCGTTTGTTTTTTAAGATTTCATCAAGTGTTCCCGATGCTGTCACATAACCGCCTTTAAGACCGGCAATAGGCCCCATATCAACAATAAAATCAGCTGCCTTGATGGCATCTTCATCATGCTCGACAACGATGACCGTATTGCCGATATCGCGAAGCCGTGTCAAAGTTTCTAAAAGCTTATCGTTATCGCGCTGATGAAGCCCGATAGATGGCTCGTCTAACACATACATCACCCCCGTCAAACCCGAGCCGATTTGCGAGGCAAGACGGATACGTTGCGCTTCACCGCCTGACAAACCGCCGCTCTGGCGCGATAAAGTCAGATATTCTAAGCCGACATTGTTCAAAAACTTTAGACGCTCAATGATTTCTTTTAATATTTTGTGTGCAATTTCCCGTTTTTGCGCAGGCAATTTACCTTCAGCAGCCTCGAACCATTTCAAAGCCTCTTTAACCGACATATCGGACGCCTCCATAATGTCAAGCCCGGCAACCTTGACGGCCAAAGCCTCGGGTTTTAGGCGTTTACCTTTGCAATAAGGGCACTCTAAGGCGGATTGATAATGCGAAAGCTCTTCTCTGACTGCCCCCGAATCGGTTTCCAAAAACCGCCGTTCCATATTCGGGATAACCCCTTCAAACGGGCGATTCGTTGCAAATTTGGTGTAATAAATCGGCACATTTTTGCCCTTAGATCCGTATAAAATCACATCTTTGGCCGCATCGGGCAAATCTTTCCACGGCGTTTTGAGCGAAATATTTAAATAATCGGCCAAAGAAGAAACAGCTTGCATATAAAAAGATGATTTAAGCCCGAACCACGGCTCGATTGCTCCCTGAGAAATACTCAAATTTTCATTGGGCACAATCAAATCCGGATCCATATAAAGACTTGCCCCCAAACCGTCGCAATGCGGACATGCCCCATACGGATTATTAAACGAAAAAAGCCTCGGCTCAATTTCCTCAATCGTAAAACCGGAAACGGGACACGCAAATTTTGAAGAAAGAATCTTGCGTTCTCTACCATCCGCAAAATCAACAAACAAAAGCCCGTCCGAAAGTTTTAACGCCGTTTCGACAGAACCCGTTAAACGCTCCGTTATCCCCTCTTTAATAATAAGTCTGTCCACAACCACTTCGATATCATGTTTTTGATTTTTGTTCAAATCCGGCACTTCGTCAAGACTGTACATCACACCATCGATATTGATGCGCTGATAACCCTGTTTTAAGAGCGTTTCAAACTCTTTTTTAAATTCGCCTTTTTTGCCTCTTGCAATCGGGGCAAGTAAAATGATTTTTGTGCCTGTTTCAAGCTCTAAAATCTTATCAACCATTTGCGAAACAGTCTGCGCCTCAATCGGCAAACCCGTCGCCGGCGAATAAGGCGTCCCTGCCCTTGCCCACAACAGACGCATATAATCATAAATTTCGGTAATTGTTCCGACGGTCGAACGCGGGTTGTTTGATGTGGCTTTTTGCTCAATAGAAATGGCAGGTGACAACCCTTCGATTGAATCGACATCCGGCTTTTTCATCAAATCCAAAAATTGACGCGCATAAGCGGACAAACTTTCGACATAGCGACGTTGCCCTTCGGCATAAATCGTATCAAATGCAAGCGACGATTTACCGCTGCCGGACAAACCCGTGATGACGGTTAATTTATCT
>CACXFX010000043.1 GCA_902767055.1 uncultured Pseudomonadota bacterium | reverse complement strand
TCAATCAACTTTGATTTTTGCTTTTGGGTCAAGTTTTCATTTAATTTTTGTGTCACAATGGCTATTGTTTTGTTCGTGATTTGGGCATTTAGGGCGCTTCGTGTTTTTTCAATTTCTCCATCAATTTGTTTTTGCACTTGCCTCTTTTTTTGTTCAAGTTCGGTTTCAAGGGATTGCTTTTGCTCTTTTTCAAAAGCAATCATATTGTTTGATGTTTCTGAAACGATGGCATCAACTTCTTTTTTTGCATTTAAAAACAGGCGCTCATATTTAGCCAAAAGCATTTGAGCCTCAGACTTTAAGGCGGCTGCTTCATCAAGTTCGGCTATAATTCTGTCGCGGCGTTTGATAAGCAATGCTTTAAGCGCTTTTGAAACAGGTTTTATCAGAGCAACAACAACCAAGACAAAGGCCATACCGACCCAAAATTCAGCCGAAAGATAAAAAATTTCAGACGAGTGATAGGTAGAAAAAGTACTTTCATCAGATGTTTTTTCAATCATCTCTGAAACATTACTGACAGCCTCAATCACGGCATTTTGAGTGGCATCGATTATGTCGGACGGTGTTTCGTTTTCAAAAGTTGTATCACTCAAGGGTGGTATCCTTTTTATCTTTTTGGGTTAAGTCGGTTAAGCCCAGTTTTTCAATAATCAGTGCCGCCGCCTTTGATGAAACTTCATCTATTGCTTGCATCGTTTCGGCTCGTTCAGTCGCAAGAATGCGCGTGTTTTGAGAAATTTTCTCATCCAAAAGTTGATGAACCTCAGCTTTTTTCAATTCAATTTCAGCTTGAACACGCGCTTTTGTCTGTTCAATTTCATTTGCGGCTTCAGCCTTGGCTTTTGCCAAACTTTTTTCATATCTTTCAAGTGTTTCGAGCGCTTGTTTATTGATACTTTCAGCCTTTTGGACGTCATCCTCAATTTTCAAACGGCGTTCTTCAATAACAGCCGCAATCTTGGGGATAATCAACCAAGACATTGCAAACCACAGGCTTAAAAATGTGATAATAAGCCAAAAGATTTGCGAAATAAATGTTGAAGGGTCAAGTTGCGGCATTAAAGTATAACTATTTTCCTGTCAAAATGACGAGCGCAACCACTAATGCGTACAATGCAATGGCCTCAATCGCGGCAAAACCCGCCCATCCGTAGATGTCGACTTCTTTTTTGACCTGAGGATTGCGACCGACCGTTTCAATCATCGTTGTCCAAAGTTTTGTCACGCCCCATGCGGCAACAACCATTGAAACAGCGCAAATTGCAGCAGAAATGTAAGCTATCGGTTCCATAATTTTTTTCCTTTCTTTTAATGTTAATGTGAACGCAAAGCGTCGCCTAAATATATACAGCTCAGCACAGTATATATGAACGCTTGCAAAATAGCAATAAAGATTTCAAAAATAATAATAAGCGATTGAAAAAAGAGCGGTACGACACCCAAAATGCCGAGCGCAACAACAAAACCGCCCAAAATCTTAAGCATAATGTGGCCGACCGTCATATTGGCGACCAAACGAACCGTTAAACTAAACGGTTTTGAAATGAGTGAAATAGCTTCTATCGGTACGACAAGCGGCGCTAAAGCGTATGGAATGCCTTTAGGTAAAAAAGTGCGTAAATAACCAAGCTTTTTCTTCTTAATTCCGACGATTATGTTAAACAAAAGTGCCAAGACGGATAATGCACCGACGGCCGCAACATGCGAAGTAAATGTAAAACTGTACGGAAAAAGCCCGAATAAATTACCAAATGCAATAAATAAGAACAGACAGAAAATAAACGAAAAATATTTTAAACCGTCTTTACCGACATTCGTCCGGACAAGGTTATAAATAAATTCGTACAATGCCTCGGGAATCGATTGTAAAAGGTTTGGAATCAATGTGCGTTTTCTTAAACAAAAACCAAATAAAAGGACAATTGAAACGGCAGATATAACCATCGCCAATGATGAGTTTGAAAACGAAATATCAAACGATTGCGTATGAATGGGAATAATCGGCTTGATTTCAAATTGTTCCAAGGGGTTTGCCATAATGTTTTCAGTCCTTAAGTTCCTCTTTTGAAGATTTGTATATATTCAAAACACCTGCCGCACCGCCCAAAACAGTTAAAAAGGCAAGTAAAACCGGCCGCGTGTTAAATACCGAATCTAAAAAATATCCCATTGCCGCACCGACAAGAACCCCGGCAACCAATTCAATACTCAATTGAAATCCGGTCACAGCACCTTTATCACGCGAACTTTCTGATATCTCAGCTTCTTTCAAAGCTTTTTTTTGTTCAAAAGCCTTAATTTTTGCACTCATTGCAGCAATGTCTTTCGGAGTCTTTGTCATTCTTCCTCTTCATCAGAAAAATCTGATAATCTTTTATCCAAATAACCTTTAAGCTCATTGATGTTTGAAATTCCGTAAATAATTTCACTTTTATCATCGGACTTGACTAAAAAGGCCGGTGTTCCTTGAATGGAAAGTTTATCAATAGCTTCTTGGCGGTTAAATATAATCTCTTTGGCAATGGCATCATTTTTAAGGCAACGTTCTGCCGCATTTTGCGTTAAACCGTTTTTAACCGCGTAACCGAGCAAATAATTTGTCGGCTCAGCAGCCAAGACCCATTCACGTTGTTTTGAAAAAACAAGTTTAATAAAATCTGCGCGTTTTTGCCCGTTAAAACATTCAGCGAGCATGGCTGCCTGCATCGAACGTTTATCGAGCGGAAAATGTACAAATGCAACTTTAAGCTTTCCGGTATCAATGTACTTTTCTTTTAATTTCGGTAAAAGGTTAAGATGAAAATCAGCACAATGTGTGCAACCCAAAGATGAAAATTCGTAAATGCTTAAGGGCGCATCGTCATCGCCTGTAATAAAATTTTGAGGTAAGTTGAGTGCAAGATGCGGTTGCACGGCTTCAGCAAAAGGTGCGGGGACTTCATCAACATCATCATTTTGTTTTAAATTATCAAAAAAACCGGCATTGGCTTTTTTAACCAAAACGAATTCGCCGTTTTCGTATACAAAACCTTTAAATGATAAATATGTGTATGCGCCAAAGACATAAACCAAAGCAACGCTGATTAAAAAACTCAGGCGATGTACAAATTTTTCCAAGTCTAATTCTCCTTTTTTTGAGTGGCAAGTACGCTTTTTGCGAGTGACGCCAGACGATTTTTCAACTCTGTATCTTTTATTGAAGATGTTATGGTGTCAATATAAGTTTGCTCGCACTTGCTGACAAGTGTTTTCTTTTCAATATCCGCAGATTTTACAGGTTCTTGAGCTAAAAACTCTCCTGTTTGGATTATTTTGATTTGGTTGATGGCTTTATAACCGAAATATGTGTTGATTTTTTCAACAATTAAATTTTGTCGGTGCGAAATTTCCAAAGCAAAAGCACCGGATGATGTCAGCAAATAAAGTGTCCCGTTTTCGCGACTGTCTTTTTTAAAATCGATTTTTTGAGGCAAACTGTTTTGAGCAATGTCTTCTCCGACAATCTTGTTCCAATTTTTTATGATATCGATTTCAATAAATCCGTGTTTACCTAAAAGCTTTTGGGCCATATCGCCGATATCGTCTGAGATTTTTGTCAGTCCGCGTGCTTTTTTGTTGTGGTCAATAATATCTTTTTTCAAATCGAACCTCTTATTTGCTTAAATTTTTTAACGGATGTTTTTCAAAAACGTCGTGAATGATTTTGCTTGATGCAATATGGGTATATATTTCCGTTGTTGAAATATTTTCATGTCCAAGCATTTTTTGAACGGAACGTAATGAAACATCATGATTGATTAAATTGGTCGCAAATGAATGGCGCAATGCGTGCGGACAAACAAGTGAAGGTGATATGCCGCTCAAACTCGAAAGTTTCTTTAAGGTCTTAAAAAAAGAATCGCGTGTCAAGTGTCCGTCTTTTGCACTTTGAGAGGGAAAAACAAACGGATTTTTTTTATCTTTTAATAAAAAAGGGCGAATATTTTGAAAATAATCAAATAAAAGTTTGTTTGTCTCATCGTCAAAAAAGACGATTCGTTCCTTATTTCCCTTGCCTTTTACAAAGATTTGTTTTTTTTCATGTGAAATGTCGGTCAAGTTTAAGGATAAAGCTTCGGACACCCTTAAACCCGTAACATATATCAACCTTAAAATAACCGCGGCACGCTGATAGCCGATATAATTTTGATTTTTAGCTGTTTGAAAAAGTATTTCTAATGTTTCGGAGGTTAAAAATTTTGGCAAAGGCCGTTCTTTTTTAGGCGTAATAATATCAGGTAAAGGGTTATCTTTTAAGATTTTTTCCTGTAATAAAAATTTGCAAAAATCACGAATCGCGGAAAGCTTTCGGTTGATTGTTCTGACAGCTCTGGATTGCTCGCTTAAGTGACGGATAAAATGCGAAATATGCTCAATTTTTATGTTTTGTGGATTAATTTTTTCCTCACTCAAAAATTGAGTGATATCACGTTCGTAAGCTTTTAAAGTGTTGGTTGCCAGACCACGTTCGGCAGCCATCATATCCAAAAAAAGCGAGAGTTCATCAGTCATTTGTTTAACGCATATTGACACTAATATCTTGTTCGACACGCTTGGCAATCGGGGTTATATCCTTAAAGCTTAAAAATAAAACAGCGCCGATTAAAATAAATAAAACAGTATAAATCACCCATTTATAATTTTTTTGTTTCATGGTAATTACCTTCTAAAAAATGTTGATATATGGTTCTAATATGGTTATGATACTGACATATTTTGTTAAAAGAAGCGTTAAAAAAATGAAAAAAAACATTAATAAAATCATTTTACTTGTCGGTTTGATGGGTAGCGGTAAAACAAGTGTCGGAAAACGATTGGCGCAAAAACTTGATTTACCTTTTGTTGACGGTGACAGAGAAATAGAAAAAGCATCCGGTCTTTCTTTGATTGACGTCTTGAAATGTTTCGGAAAAGAAGAATATCGAAATGGTGAAATGCGTATTATGAAGCGATTGCTTTTATCCGCACCTTGTGTCTTGGCTTCAGGCGGCGGATCATTCGTCGCTCAGCAAACGCGTGAGCTTGCCAAGCAAAAAGCTTTAACAATTTGGCTCAAGGCGGATATAGATACGCTTTATCATCGCACCTACGGACGGAAGCAAAGGCCGTTTTTGCAAGGCTCCGAAGAAACACTCAAGCAAAAACTTGAAAATTATATCAAAGAAGAATATCCTTATTATCAAGAGGCTGACATTATTGTTGAAACCAGAAACGAACGTGTTGAAAATACGGTCAGCCGCGTGATTAAAGCTTTGGATTGTTTCATGGAGAAAGAATAATGCGTCATGATAATCGTTCATATTCCGATTTAAGAGAAGTCACTATCGAAACAGGGGTTAATCCTTATGCTGAAGGTTCTTGTCTGATTAAATGCGGTAACACGCATATATTGTGTACGGCAAGTGTTGATACAAAATTGCCGGATTGGCTCAAAGATGCGGATAAGGGTTGGGTGACCGCAGAATATGCACTTTTACCACGTGCAACATTAACGCGTGTTTCACGTGATAAAGCGTTGCATTCCGGACGAACGCAGGAAATTCAGCGTTTAATCGGCAGATCATTGCGCTCGGTTATTGATTTGGAAGCCCTTAAAGGCTACCAAATTTTAATTGATTGCGATGTCCTGCAAGCAGACGGAGGCACTCGAACGGCTTCTGTGACAGGGGCATTTGTTGCACTTTATATTGCTTTTGAAAAGATGCTTTCAGAAGGCCTGATTGAAAAAATGCCGATTAAAGAATTTGTTGCGGCAGTATCTTGTGGTATTAAAGATGGAAAAATTTTACTTGATCTGGATTATGAGGAAGATTCTTCGACCGATACGGATTCTAATTTTGTTTTAACGGAGAGCGGTAAAATTGTTGAAATTCAGGGAACGGCTGAAAAGGTACCTTTTACGCAAGAAGAATTTTTTAATCTTTTATCTCTTGCTAAAAAAGGAGTTAGCAAGCTTATTTCAAAACAAAAGGAGGCGCTTGAAATCAAATGAAAGAATTGATATTTGCAAGTCACAATAAAGGAAAAATTAAGGAGTTGAAAGAAATTTTAGCTCCGTTCGGTATCAAGATTTTAAGTGCTGAAGATTTAGATTTACCGGATGTTGAAGAAACAGGGAAAACATTTTTAGAAAATGCAATCATAAAAGCAAGTACGATTGCAGAGCTTAAAAATATGCCGGTATTGGCCGACGATTCCGGATTATGCGTTGATGCTTTAGATGGTAGGCCGGGGGTATATTCTGCAAGATATGCTCCAAATCGTGATTTTGATAAAGCAATGGATAAACTTTTAGATGAAATGACACACTCTTCAAATTCATCGCGACGGGCACACTTTTCATGCGTATTGGCACTTTGTCTTAAAAATGGCCAAAATATATGTTTTGAAGGTCGTGTTGAGGGGACAATTGCTTTGCAAAAAAGCGGGGTGGGAGGATTTGGTTTTGATCCGCTTTTTATCCCGGACGGATATGACAAAACATTTGCTGAATTAGGTAGTGACATTAAAAACAAAATTTCTCATCGTGCACATGCGCTTGAAAAATTAAAGACCTATATTCAAGAAAAAGGAATTTGATGTCAGAGCATGTTTATAACATACCTTTCGGTGTTTCGTTTGTTGATGTACTTTCAAAGCGTTTTTTGAGCCGATATAAAGAGCATCCTGCAGAGCTTGCAAATGTGCTTTTTTTAGTACAAAATCGCCGTACGGTTTTATCCTTAAAAGAGGCTTTTTTGCGCCAAAACGGCTTAAAACCGTTTTTATTGCCGAAAATTGTTGCGCTGGCAGATGTAGATGAGGATGAATTTTTTTTACAAGATTGCGACTGTTTAACACAATCTGCTGTCAGTGCCGAAGAGAGGCTTTTTTTGTTTGCCAGATTAATCTCATCAAAACATGATGCTTATGGCATTAAAGATATTTCTTTTGTTCAGGCGCTTTCACTTGCTTCTGATTTGGCAAAACTGATTGACGGTATTTATAACGAAAATCTTAAATTTGAAGATTTGTCCGTTTTGGTTCCTGAAGAATATGCGGCTCATTGGCAAGAAACTTTGAAGTTTTTAAAAATTGTGACAGCATTTTGGCCCGATATTTTAAAAGAGCGTGGTTTAATTGATCCCTCTTGCAAAAAAAACAAACTTTTAAAACTTAAAGCTTCCTTATGGCTTAAAAATCCGCCAAAATATAAAATTGTTGCTGCCGGATTAAATGCGGCATTTGATGGTATAAAGGATATTTTATCATGTATCAATCAGCTTGAAAACGGCGAAATTTATATGTATGGCCTCGACAAATACATTGAAAATGAAGTGTTTGAAAATTTATCTGAGACACATTCTCAATTTGAAAATAAAAGTATTTTAGAATTACTCAAATTAGAACGTGAAGATGTGACAGATATTGCAAAATCCGAAAATTCGGCACGTGAAATTTTTATCTCGGAGATGATGCGGCCGGCAGATACAACGGCTGACTGGGCACGAACGACTGAAAAATTTGATTTTGAACAAGCTTTTAATCAAATTCATCTGATTGAATGTACTGATAACTTTGAAGAAGCGGCAAGTATAGCTTTGATAATGCGTGATGTTTTGCAAACTCCTGAAAAAACGGCTGTTTTAGTCACGCCGGATCGTGACTTGGCGCGAAGTGTATCCGCAGCATTAAAGCGATTTGGTATTGATATTGATGATTCGGCGGGCTTGCCATTACATTTATCGAATATTGGTATTTATTTAAGGCAGATTATTGATGTCCTTGATAATGATTTTTTGCCCTCATCCGTTGCGGCGCTTTTGAAAAATCCGTATGTGCGTTTGAATAAGTCAGGACATGATTTGAAAAAGTCAGTGCGTGATTTAGAGCTCAAAAGGCGTATACCATATTTTGATAAAATGCAAAACGATTTGGAAAGCGGTGATCCGTTGACAGATCAATTAAAAGAAAATCTGAAAGATTTAGGAGATCTTTATCAAAATGATAAAGTTTCACTAAAAGCACTTATTTTAGCGCATATTAAAACAGCTGAAATTTTAGCTCAAAACGATGAGATGAGCGGGGCCGATAATCTTTGGCGATTTGATGACGGCAGGGCTTGCGCGGCTTATCTTGCAAAATTGATTGAAAAAGCGGATATTGCAGGCAATATCGATCCGAAAACTTATGGCGCTGTTTTGACGACATTACTTTCGATGCAGAGCGTGCGTAAAACATATGGTACTCACCCGAGATTAAAGATTTTGGGGCCGATTGAGGCGCGATTTAATCACTATGATGTGACAATTGTCGGCGGATTGAATGAAGGAATTTGGCCATTGTCGAGTTCAACAGATCCGTTTATGTCACATCAAATGAAAAAAGATTACGGATTAGCGTTGCCTGAAAGAGCTGTCGGGGTAGCCGCTTTTGATTTGAGCGCTTTAATGGGAGCAGGAGAAGTTTATTTGACGCGTTGCTCTCGTACAAATGGTGCGCCGACAAACAAATCACGTTATTGGTTAAGGCTTGAAACAATCTTTCGAATTTTTCAAAAAGAGGATGCTGAAATCAAAAGTCTGTTTTATCAAACATT
The DNA here is from genome assembly GCA_902767055.1 of uncultured Pseudomonadota bacterium. Classification (GTDB taxonomy): domain Bacteria; phylum Pseudomonadota; class Alphaproteobacteria; order RF32; family CAG-239; genus UBA1254. The sequence continues at coordinate 4,994 of CACXFX010000043.1, read as the reverse complement.
AGCCAAGAAATTAAATACACCGGACAATTTCATCACAATTGCTCCTGTCGCACCGAAACCGCCTGTTTCATCGCGTCCTCGCCTGTTTTCAGCCAGCTCGATTGAAAAGCTGATGCGCAATCCTTATGAAATTTACGCGCGTTATATCTTAAAATTAAAAGTTTTAGATGATTTGAACGAGGATATTAAGCAGACAACTTATGGTACGGCAGTACACCGAATTTTGGAAAAGTTTGCGCTTGAATATAAAGAAAGTTTTAATGATAGGGCTTATCAATATTTAATGAAACTTAGCACAGAAGAGTTTGCCCGATATAATCTTGGCCCTAAAGATAAAGCTTTTTGGAACGCAAAATTTAAGAAAACGGCGGGATGGGTCGTTCAAATCGAAAGAGAATATCGGCAAAGCATTTTACGCGTTTTTCCGGAGGTTAAAGGACAGATTGAGTTTGATATGCCTTCGGGAAAAATTGTGATTGAGGCGCGAGCAGACAGGCTTGATGAAACAAAAGAAAATAAATATTGTATTTTGGATTATAAAACGGGGCAAATACGTTCAAAGGCAGAAATTAAAAGCGGTTATGCACCGCAACTTTCAATTGAAGCTTTGATTGCATTAAACGGTGGCTTTTTGATAAACGGACAAACTTTACCGGCAAAGAAAATCGATCGGTTGATTTATTGGCAACTTGGTAAAAAAATACTTTGTTATGATGAAGATATTGATGATTTAATGAATAAAACCGAGGAGCGTTTGAAACGTTTAATTTCAGCTTTTGATTTTGAAACAACACCATATTTGGCGCGTCCGAATCCCAGACATTTAGACGCTTACGCCGATTATGAGCATTTAGCGCGTATTAAAGAATGGGGTGAGGGAACGGATGATGAGTGATGCCAAAAGAATAGAAATTGAAAAAAAACAGCGTTTAGCACTTGCCGTACGTCAGCAACAAACGGCTTCCGACCCGAAAAATTCCGTTTGGGTGGAAGCTTCTGCAGGAACGGGAAAAACGAAAGTTTTATCTGATAGAGTTTTAAGACTTCTGTTAAGTGATGTCGAGCCTTCAAAAATATTGTGTTTAACCTATACTAAAGCCGCCGCGGTTGAAATGAAATCGCGTATTTATGAGCGGCTTTCAAAATGGGTGGCCCTTGATGAAAACGACTTAAAGCAAGAACTTTATGAGCTTGACGGGAATAAAAATTTTGCAACCGATGAATTAATTACCAAAGCACGCACGCTTTTTGCAAAAACACTTGATGCCCCATTGCCGATGAAGATTCAAACCATACATGGTTTTTGTGAAGAAATTTTAAAAAGATTTCCGTTAGAAGCCGGTATTTCGCCATATTTTGAAGTGATGGATGAGCGCGCATCAAACGAGGCATTAGAAAGGGTTATGCACCATCTGTTGGAAAAAAGCGAAAATTTTGAAGACGATGATGCTTGTAAAGCTATTTTATTTTTGACTGAAAATGTCAGTGAGTTTAATTTTACGGAACTTTTATCATCGCTGGCTGTTAAACGCAATCAATTAATGCAGGTTTTTTCAAAATTTAAGAACAAAGAGGATTTTTTAAGAAATCTTGCCAAAAAACTTCATCTTAATAAAGAAACAACGCAAGAAAAAGCGATTTCGGATTTTGAGAAAAAACTTGATCGTGATTTGATTAAAAAATATGCCTCGATATTGCTTGAAGGGTCAAAAACAGATATTGAAAGCGGTAAAATTTTGTATGCAAATCTTGCTTGTTTTAACTTAAGTTCGTACGAAAAAGTTTTTTTAACTCAAGAGGGAAAAATTAAAGCAAAGCTTGCAACCAAAGAGCTTAAGACAAAATATGCGGATTTGGAAAATTGGCTTTTCATAGAAGCTCAAAGGGTTTTTGATTTAAAACAGACCTTAAAAAATATAAAACTTTTTGAAGCAACAAAAGCGATATATATCATTGCGGCGCAGTTGATTGATGCTTATCAAAGCTATAAACATCAAAATGCAAAACTGGATTATGAAGATTTAATTATTTTTGCGCGAAATTTACTTGAAAAATCTGATACTGCGGCTTGGGTTTTATATAAACTTGACGGCGGTTTGGAACATATTTTAATTGATGAAGCGCAAGATACTTCACCTGATCAATGGGCGATTATCAAGGCTTTGACAGATGAATTTTTTGCTTTTCACGTAAATAAAGAACGCCCGAGGACGGTTTTTGCCGTCGGGGACAGAAAACAGTCGATTTACGGATTTCAAGGTGCAGCACCTGAAAAATTTGATGAAATGAACCGATTTTATCAGCAAAAAATCGATGGTTTTAAGCAGGTTCGGCTTGATGTTTCATTTCGTTCGACTGCCGCGGTTTTACAGACAGTCAATGATTTGTTTTCATTGTCTGAGGCTCAAAAAGGAGTCGTCGAAAATGAGAAAGTCGAGCATTTGCCATTCCGTCTGGGTGAGGGGGGATTGGTTGAAATTTGGCCGCTTTTTGAAAATCAAAAAGATAGCACAGATGATGTTTGGTATCCGCCGCTTGAACGATATACGAAGCCGTCAGCCCTAAAAAAGCTTGCCCTGAAAATTGCCTTAAAAATCAAAGATATGGTTAAAAACGGAGAAATATTGGCCTCTAAAGGTCGTCCCGTTCAATATGGTGATTTTATGGTTTTGGTCCAAAGGCGCAATGCGTTTATGGAAGAGTTTGTTAAGGCTTGCAAAAACAATGATGTCGAAGTCAGCGGCGTCGATAAAATGAAGCTTGGTGACCAATTGGTGATTGAAGATTTGATTTCGCTTGCCAAGTTTTTGTTACTGCCGAGCGATGATTTGAGTTTAGCCGAGGTCTTAAAATCACCGCTTTATAATTTAACGGATGAAGATTTGTTTGACCTTTGTTATCAAAGGGGAGAGCAAACACTTTGGCAACGTTTAAATGCCAATCAAAAATATTGTCAAATCGCTCAAAATTTAAGCGAGCTTTTGGCGCTATCTGATTATAAGAGGCCGTTTGAGCTTTTCAGTGCTATTTTGATTGAGTTCGATGGGTATAAAAAATTCTATGCCCGCTTGGGGGCTGAGGCAAAAGATCCGCTTGATGAATTTATGAACTTAACGCTTGATTTTGAAAAAGATCATGTGCCGAATTTGCAAAATTTTATCACTTGGATTGAAAGCTCTGAAACGGAGGTTAAGCGCGAATTGGAGCAAAATGATGCCGATCAGGTGCGTATTATGACCGTGCATGGTTCTAAGGGATTGCAAGCGCCGATTGTCATTTTGGCCGATACAATTCGTGAGGTTAAAACGGCAAAAGAAGGCGGACTTGTTTTTGATGACGATATTCTTTATTTTCCTTTAAGTGCTCAGGATTATAATGAAAATTGTAATATAGCGCATGAAAAACAAGTCAAAAAGGCTTATGATGAATACAGAAGGCTTTTATATGTGGCTATGACGCGAGCTGAAGACAGACTTTATATTACAGGGTACGGAAGCCCGAAAAAAGAAGATAAAAGCTGGTACGGGTTATGTGAAAAGACATTACATGAGCACGGAGAACCGGCAGAAAATGATGTTTTTGTTGTTAAAAGCGCACAAATTTTGCCTTCGGAGCCTGAAAAAAAGAAATTAAGTGCTAAAATTGAAATTAAAGATACCTCGTTTGCTTATCAAAAAGCACCGATTGAGCCTGTGCTTTCAAAGCCTTTTTCACCGTCACATATTGAAGAAGATGATGATACGCCCATTTCTTCGCCGCTTGAAAATGCCACGCATTATTATTTGCGCGGAAGAATTATTCATAAAATTTTAGAGCTTTTACTTTTAAGTCAAGATAAGATTTCGAAAAAAACTTTAACCGAAAATTATCTTGCAGCACAAACGGATATCGGGCAAAACTTAAAAGCGGATATTAAACGCGAAATTTTTGCATTGATCGATAATAATGCGTTTGACTTTTTGTTTTCGCCCCACGCAAAAGCTGAGGTTGCGGTGATGGGCGAAGTCGACGGACGTATTATTTCGGGACAAATTGATCGTTTGGTCGTTATGGAAGATAAAGTGATTATTGTCGATTTTAAGACAAATCGACCGGCAGCATTTTCAAAAGATAAAGTTCCGTTGGCGTACCTCAAACAGATGGAAATATATCAAAAGCTCGTTGAAAAAATTTATCCGGAAAAAACGGTTGAAACGTTTATTTTGTGGACGAATACGCTTCAGTTAATGAAAATATAAACAAAGTATTTGTTTTGTCTTTAAATATCACAATTGAAGTGCTATATATCAAATATCATTTATTTATCAGGAAAGGAAAAAAATAATGCTCTCATTAAGTGAAAACGATTTCAAATCAGAGGTTTTGGATTCTAAAGGTTTGGTTTTGGTTGATTTTTGGGCGGAATGGTGCGGCCCCTGCCGTCAGCTCGGTCCGATTTTGGAAGAAACATCTAAAAAAATGCCCGATGTTAAATTCTGCAAGGTTAATGTGGACGAAGCTCCGAACACGGCATCGTCATTTGGTATCAGAAGCATTCCGAGTATGTTTTTATTTAAAGACGGCAAACAGGTTGATGTTAAAGTCGGCTTTAGCTCGGAAGCATCTATTGTTGATTGGCTCAACGCACATAAATAAAAAAGTTTATGAAAGTACAAATGCCATCCGTTTTAAGTAACGGGTGGTTTTTTTATTTTTTATTTGACATTTATATTTTTTTATGCGACTATAAGAGTGTAACCGAACCGGTTGCGGTGTCTGAAAAACACGTTTGCTGTATCACTCCTTTAAAAGAGGAGTGTCTGATATAAGCGCTATATGCGTCGAATAAAGATGATTGTGCAGCAACAATTTTTCAGCTCCTCTTCCGTTTTGATTATCTCAACGGAATTTTTGTTTTTAAAATATTAAGAAAAAAATAAAGGAGAACTCATCATGAAAAATAGCCAATTTATATTGACCCTGATGGCAGGAGCTGCTTTCGGACTGACAAATAC
>CACXFX010000042.1 GCA_902767055.1 uncultured Pseudomonadota bacterium | reverse complement strand
CCGTCCGGAAGTTTTTCATATTTCATCTGCCCGTTGTTATACCACCTACGCTTTGTGCCGTCGGGAAGTTCTTCATGTTCCATCTGTCCGTTGTAATGCCAGCTACGCTCTGTGCCGTCGGGAAGTTTTTCACGTCTCATCCGTCCGTTGTAATGCCAGCTACGCTTCGTGCCGTCGGGAAGTTTTTCATATTCCATCTGTCCGTTGTAATGCCAGCTACGCTCTGTGCCGTCGGGAAGTTCTTCACATCTCATTTGCCCGTTGTCATACCACTTACGCTCCGTGCCGTCTGGAAGTTTTTCTTTCTTCATCTGCCCGTTTTCATGCCACTCACGATATGTGCCGTCTAGCAAAACTTCTGTGCTTAATATAAACGAATCATCAGATTCTACATAAGTCTGATTCTTTCCATCCGGAAAATATCTTTCAACCCAATATCCATCACGCACACCATATGAACCGTCGGCATAGATTTGCTTTTGAACTTGCTTGCCGTCAATCGTTTCTGTAACGACTCTTTCAACCTGAGGCAATTTCATTTCCATCATCATGTCCTTTCCAAAAATTTTGTACTATTTTGTCTAATTGTAACAAAACCACCGTTTAATTTCACCAGTGTTAAAAAAATCTTGAAATTTTTAAGTTATTGATTTTGCGATAAAAAAAAATTTAAAAAAAACAAAAAAAGTTGTTGACATTAAACGGTGGTTTAAATTGACCAGCTTTAATGCCAAAAAATAACGCTGTTTCAAATGGATATGAAGTATTTTTCTAAAAAAAAATACTTTATTAAATCACTTATCAATCAGGTATCGGTAAAACACAGTCTTTGCAAAAATTCGGATAAATGACCATTCATCATCAGTCGGATGGTTATTTATCCCTTAAAACCGCGCGCAACGACATAAGTTTCGGGCGAGGTTTGGCGGCTGGCATCAGGTTTGAAATGTGACACTGAGCTAAAATGCCTTTTCATATCGGCAAGCAATTCACCCTCTGCCCCGCCCTGAAAAACTTTGGCAATAAAAATTCCGCCCTCAGCCAAAACTTCTTTGGCAAACTCATAAGCCGCCTCAACAAGCGCAATCGTACGCAAATGATCTGTTTGTTGATGTCCTGTCGTATTGGCCGCCATATCACTCATCACAATATCGGCCGGCCCGTTTAACAATGCTTTTAATTTATCCGGTGCATCATTTGATGTAAAATCCTGACAAATCAAAGTTGCGCCCTCGACAGGCGTTGTTTCCAAAATATCAATACCGATAACCTGCCCTGTTCCTTTATTCCTTTCAACCGCAATTTGCGTCCAACCGCCCGGTGCGCACCCTAAATCGACAATGGTTTTGCCCTTGCCTAAAAAATGGTATTTTTCATCAAGTTGTATCAGCTTAAAAGCCGCCCTTGAACGATACCCCAAACGTTTAGACTCTGACACATAAGGATCATTTAATTGCCGCTCCAACCATCTGTTTGATGACGTTTTACGATATTTTGAAGTTTTAACCTTGACGGTCAATGCTTTTCTTCCGCGGATTAATTTTGCTGATTTAGTCATTTTAGCCATGGCAAAGCTCCTCTAAAATCGCATCTTGCGCACCCTTAAAAGATACGATCATTTCATCAAAACCGAGTGCATCATAAATTGCCTTAAAAATAACGCATGCCGCCACAAAAATCGGCGCTCTGTCAACGCTTAAGTATGGGCAATTTTCACGCTCTTTCAAATTCATTTTGCATATGCATTCAATCGCTTGATTAAAATCTTTGCACAGAACAGATGCACCGTCATTTTTATCCTTGACATATGTACCGTCATCTTTAACCATGGCACACAATCGCAAAGGTGTACCCGATGTTGCAATCAAGCAACAATCATTTTGATATCTTTCAAAGTCACTGTTTTTGATAAATTTTTTGACTTCTTTTTGTATATCATCACGAAGCTTTAAAGCCTTATTTTTATCAAATTCTTTCAAATCATAAGCTTCCATGGCGTTACGAGCTCCCCATGGAATGGATATTGTATACAAAATTTCACAATCTTTATCATTTTTTGCAAGCGAAATTTCGGTCGAAGCACCACCCAAATCATAAACAACAATATATTGTTTGCATTTATTTGCATTTCGACTTGCACCTTTGAGATTGAGTCTTGCCTCTTCTTTTGCATCAATTATTTCAAGTTTGATACCCGTTTTTTCTTTAATCATATTGATAAAATCTTGCCCGTTCAAAGCTTTTCTGCAAGCTTCGGTCGTAATGGCACGATATTTTGTAACATGATATTTTTCCATTACCGATGAAAATTCTTCAAAAGCTTTTAAACCACGTTCAACAGAATCTTGGCTCAAAAGCCCTGTCTTTGCCAAACCCTCGCCAAGCATTGTTGCTTTTGAATCCATAAACAGCACATGAGCGCTTTCATCTGCGACACGCAGACGGCAAGAATTTGACCCTAAATCAATGCTCGCTATTGTTTTGCCCGTCATTTTTCTTTCTTTTAAAATAAGGATATTTTCTATAACGTTTTTTAAATGGTTTTTTGTGCGGTCTTTGATGGTGAATCATATCAAGCAAAATACCCTCTCGAATACCGCGATCCGCAATGGTTAATTCCGATATCGGGAAAGTCGTCATCAATGCCTCGATAATGGCACAGCCGGAAATCGTTAAATCAGCTTTTAACGGGCCGATACAACGATGCTTACACCTGCCGGCATCTCCCATATTCTTGATTTTATTGATTACGTTTTCAATATCAATTCTTGAAACAGATAAACCGTCAACAGCCGAACGATTGTACCTTGAAAGCCCTAAATGAACAGCCCCCAAAACCGTTACCGTCCCCGATGTACCGATCACCTGTATCTCTTGATTGGCAATCGCCTCAAAAATATGGTGTTTTTCATCAAATTCGGCTAGAATATCATGTGTCCTTTCCATAATCGTATTGTATGCCAAATTAGTCATTTCTTGTTTTGGAAAAGCCTCAGATATCGTCACCACCCCATATGGCAATGACACATAACCTTCAATAAAAGTCCTACCGTCTTCCGTCACACGTGCAAGCGAAATTTCCGTTGAACCACCGCCGATATCAAAAATCAGCGCACGTTTAATATTCCGATTTAACAGCGGAACACAACCAACAACCGCAAGACGAGATTCTTCTTTAGGCGAAATAATTTCCAAATTAATCCCTGCTTCTTTTTGCACAAGGCTTAAAAATTCATCAATATTTTTAGCACGTCTGCAAGCCGCCGTTGCAACAAAGCGCGAACGCACAATAGGTGCATATTCGCTCATTACACTGCGACAAACTTTTAAGGTATTGACAGTGCGCCGTATTGCCGCCTTTGAAAGCTGATTATCTTTGATGATACCTTCACCGAGGCGCGTAATTTTTGAAAATGTTTCCACCACATGAAATGATGTCGGCGTCGGCGTTGCAATAACAAGTCTGCATGAATTCGTCCCCAAATCAATTGCGGCATAATGGGGCTCATCAATTTGTTTTTTTTGATTTTGTTGTTTGACTTTGTTTTTGCGCAAAAACGGCATCATTTTTTAAGCTGTTCCTTCCGTGCTCTGTCGAATCTTTTCTCTTAAAAAATCAATTGACACCAAGTTTTTATGTTCGTCTTCAAAATACCAATATGTCCAACCGTTACAAGCCGCAGCATTTTGAGCCGCCGCGCCTAATTGATGGATAGATCCTTCGCTTAACCCGTTTTTAACCGTACCGTCAGAACGTACTTTAACCTGATGCGTGCGGCTCAAATCATAGAGTGTTGTCCCCGGTTTGATATAACCTTGTTCAACCACCGACCCAAAGGGAATGCGAGCCAACTTTTTCTTTGAAGAATACGTCAAATCTTCAATGTCACCTGCCTTAATTGCATCAATACGCTTTTGAGCACCTTTGACATAATCCGGATCTTTTTCAATCCCGATAAAAGACCGTCCGAGTTTTTTGGCTACGGCGCCTGTTGTACCTGTCCCGAAAAACGGATCCAAGATAATATCACCGACTTTGGTTGAAGCCATAATCACCCGGTATAAAAGCGCTTCCGGTTTTTGAGTCGGGTGCAATTTGTGCCCGTCATCTTGCTTTAAGCGCTCAGAGCCCGTACAAAGCGGGATATCCCATGTCGAGCGCATTTGTACATCTTCATTCAAGGCCTTCATCGCCTCATAATTAAATGTATATTTTGATTTTGGTGTTTTTGATGCCCAAATCAACGTTTCATGCGCATTGGTAAAGCGCGTACCCTTAAAATTTGGCATCGGATTGGCTTTATTCCAAATCACATCGTTTAGAATCCAAAACCCTAAGTTTTGCAAAATCGCACCGACGCGAAAAATATTGTGATATGAACCGATGACCCAAAGTGCACCGTCATCTTTTAAAACACGTCTTGCAGCACTCATCCAAGCATAGGTATATTCATCATAAGCCTTAAAACTTTCAAAGCTGTCCCAAGCCTCAAAAACACCGTCGACCTTAGAATTATCAGGACGGCACAGCGTATCATTTAACTGCATATTATACGGCGGATCCGCAAATATCACATCAACGGACTTTTCTTCCATTTCGTTCATTATCTTAATGCTGTCATCATTGATGATGGTATTTAATATATTTTTGGTCTTTATATTTGCCATTTTTCTACCTTAAAAAAGCATAAACTTGGCAAAATATTACAAAATATTTGTTATGATTTTATTAACGGCGAAAAGCTTTTTTCGCCTTAAATACTTTTTTGAGCCAATTAAATTGTTTTTGCTCTTGATTGTACTTTTTCATCATTGTCCGAAAACTTTTTGACAAACCGTTTTCCGCAATACTTTTCCCCTGTTTATGGTACAGCCATGCATACTTAAAAAGCTCAGAATTTTTTTTCATTGTGGCATAAAGAACACCTTGCCACTCGTATTGCATCATAAAAGCTTTACCGATATCCTGCCCGTCAACTTTTTGATTTGCTCTAAAAGCTGAAAAATGACACGGATATTTAAAAAGTTCCAAATCTTTTGCTAAAATTTCAAGACCATGCTCTTTGGCATATTTTTGAAATGCTTTTCTTGTCACATGAAGCTCTCCGGGATTTGCGAAATCAAAGCCATAAGTTGCCCAAACGTATCCGCCGCGGGTTTTAACCCCTTCAAGCTCTCCGGAATGTGCATGAATTTTAATATAAGCATCGCTTGGCATAACCTCCGTCTTATTTACTAAATTTTTCAGCAATTGATAGTGCTTTTGAATAAATTCATAAATAAAATTTTCTTTTTGCCGTGTTTTTTGACCTTCTCTGACAACAGAATTTAACTCAATTTCGATATTCCCGTCATAAGTTATTTTTTCAGAAATCAAATATTGAGAATTTTTAGTCTTAAATTTTGCTGACAAATTTAATGCATTTGTAAAACCAAACTTACCTTCTTCAATATATGCTTGGCTGTAAGACACTGATATTTCAGGAGAAAATGCCGCCATAGGCCATTCTTTTAGCCCTAAAGGAAAGTCACAAAAGAAACTTTCGACCCCGTCGTGATCAAAAATCTTACTATCCGGTTCACGATGGCTTAATATATGTTCGACAATTTCCGTCATATTATTTCAAAATTTCCCTTATACGTATTTCATTTAAGCGTATAAATTCAAATTCTTCATCGCCAATACCGGCCACTTCCGACATGCGTTTTTGTTGTTCGATAATATCTTCGTACCACTGCCTTTTTTCTTTATCCATTTTAAGCGACATCTGAGCAGAAAGAACCGCAATAACATTATCCGTATGTTTTTTTAAATCATAAGCTTTTAACGCACTGCGCAACCTTTGTTCAACATAATAAAAACGCTTTGCATCAATACACTCTTTTTCGAACCACGCTTTAACGATCCAAGGCAATCTTTCAGTAATATCAGTCCCGTCATAAGTAAAATCTTCGGGAACTTTTTGTTCATACCCGCGCGCAACGTACGCCTGCCAGTCTTTTAAAAAGACCTCTGCTTCCGTTTTTGAAACGATATCCGTCGTCGGCGTTACCGGGCAAACGCGTTTGATATCAACGTCAATCAAGCGTACCGTCAAAATCTTTAACAAAAAGAAAAGACTTAAGACCAAAATCACATAACGTTTCATTTTTTTATACCTAATATCGAAATTTCGAAATCACAAAATCCGGATACACGCCATAGTTCAAAGCAAGTGTACGCACTTTTTGGACATCAGGGATATATCCCTCCCCCAAAGCGGACATATGCACGCCCTTTGAAATAAGAAGCATATCAGCACCGATGATTATAGCAGATTTCATATCACTTGTAAAGCTGTCTCCGACAAATAATATTTTTTTCACATTTTTTGATATTGCTTCTTTAGCGTACAAAACTATTTTTTCATCGGGTTTACCGATGGCTGAAATTCTTCCGCCCATTGCGGCATATTGTTCCGCAATCATTCCGACGCCGAGGCAAACTTCACCGTTTTGATGCTTTGAGACATCGGTACCGACACAAAACATCGGTAAATTTAAGGCTAACCCCATTTGAAGCTCAGGTAAATAATCTTCCAAAAATGGTCTTGCTTCATCGGTTGATGAAATAAAAATAAAATCAGCCTCATTGATGTCAAAAACCTTTTGATAATCAAGACCCTTAAAAATTTCTTCATCGGTATTCCGTCCGATATTAAAATAACGCTTACCGAATCGATTCGTATTTTTTAATTCATAATGTGCAATTTCACCGGCCGTAATCATCGCCTTAAAAATTCTTAAATCAAAAGAACAAGCCTCAAATAACTCTGCCATCTGCGACACTCTCAATGCAGAATTTGAAAACAAAACGATTTCTTTACCCAAAGCTTTAACTTTTTTGAAAGCCTCAAGTGCCTCGGCAGACAATCCGTCCCCACAACTGACAACCCCATCAAATCCGCAAATCAGTGCATCATAAGGCTCAATCATTTTAGAAATTCCGACAATCGGGACAACGGGCTTCATTTTATATTTTCCTTCAAGTTCATCCGTTATTTAAGCACTTAACTCTTTATTTTTATTTAATTTTTTTATAAAAAGAAAAATATTTATGCAAAAGATATGTCACAATCGTTGAAAAAACAAGATAGATACCTTGCGCCCACAAAGGATCAATTCCGCAAATTTCGACCAAAAATGACAACCCGACGAAATTAAAACAGAACAATCCGGCATAGACTCCCCATGCCTTGATAAACTCTTTGATTATATCGCCTTTACTTTGAAAAACATAATAACGCATCGTTGCAATAGATACATTGACCGTAATAAAATATTGCACAATCAGTGAAAGCATATACGGCAATTTTATAACTTCAAGAAGCAATGCAAAAACACCATAGGCAAAAACCGTATTAAATCCGCCAACCAACAAAAACCTCAACTTTTCGGGTACCAATTTAAACCAGAGACGTTCAATCTTAAAATATAGCTCGTACAAATAAGGATATTTTGCCTCAAACTCAAAATTTTGCAAAATTGATTTATCTAGCAATGTTTTCAGTTCGGCATCACGCCATGGTGACAAGACGTTTTGATCAAAAATATCTTCTTTATGATTTTGATCAATTTCGGTGATAGAGGGATGAATCATCACCTCAACACGATCATAACCGTACGGTATCAATACTTTTTGAAAATGCTCTGAAGAAAGTTTACATGTATAAAGCATTGTATAAAAATAAGTGTTTGATTTATATCCGTTCAAAACGGCAAAAAAACGAAGCAGAAAATACTTAATCAAGCCACCGTCGAAAAGATATGATTTGGATTTATTCGTTTTTGCACTTAAAAGAGCACATTCATTGATCACTCTGATGCGCGAAATATGATATTTTTCTTTTAATTCAAGCATCACCTTAAAAATGAGCGGAATCATATGCACATGACGATGGCTGTCAATATGTGAAAGTTTAAGGCCCATCTCTTCGGCTCTTAAAATTTGCGCTTCTGTTTCAGCCCTAACTTCTCGGCGCAGTTCCTTTGATTTAAATATCGAAAGGATTAAAAGCTTAACAAATCCGTTTTTAAATTTTCCGTCCTTTCCCGTCAATAAAGGAATTTCATTTGCCGGTAAAATCGGATATTCGTTTGTTAAATTAACATGCAAGCCCAAATCTAAATCTTCCATATTTTTTGAAAGCTCGACAGCCTCTTTCGCATATTTTTGCGCAACCATCAGGCTCGCCGCATTCAAAATGCCCTCATCATAAGCTTTTTTGATTGCGGCATTGACACCTTTTGAAATGCCGAAATCATCGGCATTAAAAATTACTTTATTTGTCACGTTTAATGCCTTTACTGTTCTGTTCAATTAAATCTGCCAAATAAAGCGGACGCTTTTTGACTTCAATATGAATTTTGCCGATATATTCACCGATAATCCCGAGCGTAATCAACTGTACCGCACCGATAAACCCGACCACACTGACAATCGTTGCATAACCCGGGGTTGGATTATGTTGCACAAAATGCTCAAAAATCACATGAAATCCAAGCAAAATCGAGCATATGGCACAAAAAAATCCGAGATATGTTGCCAAATGCAACGGCCTGACCGAAAATTGGGTAATGCTGTCAATCGCGAGCTTTAAGCTTTTGATAAAATTATATTTTGTTGTACCGCTGAAACGCTCCGGCGCGACAAAATCAATGATTTTAACCTTGTCATTTGGCATAATCCAACTAAGCAATCCGCGAAACAACCTGTCCTGTTCATTAAAGCCTTTCAAAAAATCGACATATTTGCGATCAATTAATCTGAAATCAGGCATACTCTCGGGTATTTTGGTTTCGGATAACAAATTTAAGATAAAATAAAATGTTTTGGCACAAAATTTATAAAATTTTGAAGTCGCAACATTATCAACTCTTTTAGTCAGCACAATCTCTGAGCCCTCTTGCCAGGCTTTAACCATTTCGGGGATATAAACCGGCGGATGTTGCAAGTCGGCATCCATAAAAATAACCGCATCACCTAAAGCATAATCCATACCGGCCGTCATTGCGATTTCATGGCCGAAATTACGTTTCAGATTAACCATTTTGACGCGTTTGTCTTTATCAACAAGGTTTTGTATTTTACAAAAAGTATCGTCTTTACTTCCATCATTGACAAACAAAATTTCAAACTCGACCGATTTGACTTTTTTAAGTTCGCCTTTGAGCTCATCATAGAGCTTATCAATATTTCCTTCTTCGTTATAAGCCGAAATCACAATACTGACTTTTTTCATTTATCTTTCTCCGTAAACGTTGTAAAACCCGTAATAAAGTGTTTTTTTCTTGATTTTGCCGAGCCTGTTTTTAGCCTCAAGCACCAAAACTTCAGGCTTTGAAACAAATTTTAATTTTGCCTTAATATCGTTGTATTCATCTAAAGAACTTGCCACAACCATTGCGCCTTTATCATTTATATCATATTCATCAAGCCAAGGATTTTGTTTAACATCGCCCCAAATCAGCGGCTTTGGCTTTGATGGTGCAAAAAGCGCAGCATTATCCGCCCACCACACATCACCTGCAATATACGAAAATTTGAAATT
>CACXFX010000041.1 GCA_902767055.1 uncultured Pseudomonadota bacterium | reverse complement strand
GTTACCGTTTTTTCAAAATAACGACGATTGTAAATAGCTGTTAACGGATCTCTGTCTGCTTGATTTTGCAATGCTTTTTCACGTTGTTTACGTGCCGTGATATCCTGAAAAGCACAATAAAGCGCCATCGCCCCCTGATAATTGATAATATTTGCCGAAACCATCAACCAAAAGGGCGTTTCTCCGATACTGGTTTTGACTAAAATTTCAAAATCCTGAATTTCTTTGAAGTGTTCCAATTTTTCAAGCAACAATTTTCGATTATCCGCATCTACAAAAAAGTCCTTGAAATGATAACGATGTAATTCCGCAAGATTAAGTTCAAAAAGCTTTAAGGCGTTCTGATTGGCAAACATAACCGTATCATCGGTCAATTTTGAAATAATGATCGGGAAAGGTGAAGACTTAATAATACTGTTCATATCGCTATTTATTTCACCAAGCTTGTTTTCAAGCAAAATTTTTTCTTCTTGCGTCGTCTCTGAAGCCATCATAAAATACGATGCCGTCAACATAAGCATTAAAACAAGCGTAAAAACAAATGAATAATTAACACCTAAAAACAAATAAAGCCCGATTTGCTCTATCATTCCGAAGACAGATAACGCCCCAAAAACGTGCCCGAGATGTTTTTTCAAATTCTGTTTTGAAACCAGACTTAAAAACAGATAAATCAATCCGACAAGAGGCAAAATCGAATCGATGATAATTTTCATTTCGGCACTGTTGGCAATAAATACAGTATAAAAACTTAAAACAATCCCGATACTGATAAACAAAAATATGATTGTCATTGAAAGCTTTTTTTGCAACAAAATTTCAGATGATCCCATCAAAAACAAGACACTTGCCCCGACAGATCCGAGCAACCTTAAAAAGCTTAAAATTTCAGGCGATACACCATAGAAAATAAAAAACTGGTACTGAGCATCAAATGCCGATGCCGTCAAATAAATCAAAAAACCGAAAAAAACCTCGTAAAGACCTTTATTTTTTTTGCCACAAACAGCATACCATGAACTAAAAGCAAAAAATACCATAACGGAAACACCGAACAAAAATTCCGTTATCCCTTGAAAAAAACTTGCAAACAACATCTCAAAAGCTCATAAAATATTGACTGATTTAAGGTGATTCTAACAAAAATATTTAAAACTTTTGTTAAAACAAAAAAAACTTAGTGCATATTTTTTTAAACTTTGTATAGTATTGTTATCAATATCTGAAAAAAATTGTATGAAGGATTGAATATGAAACAATATTTTCGCGAACATTACGGTCAAAAATTTTATCTTGATACGACGGCTTTGCCTGCAAAATCGATTGACCGTGTTTCACCATACGTATTGTTCTTCGGTTTTTTGTTCGGCCTGTTCTTTTTTGCCGGCGGCGTTTGTTTGCTGACCTTTGATACAATTTCGGGAACGACGGATTTAGATACAATCGTTGCCAACGGTGCTTTCAAACCGCATCAATTTATTTCAACCGAAACATTCGGTTGGTTGATGATGATCTTGGGTGCGGGTTTGGTTCTTGTATCGACATTTTTTGATATGCGCTTTAAGGTCGTTTCTTTTGACGGTAATATGGTTTCGGTGCGTGATTATCCTTTTATCGGCAGGCCCAATTCTTTTGAAGAAAAATTGTCAAATTATGCCGGTGTTCGACTTCGCCTAAAATTCTGCCAATACGGTATTTTAAATAAAAACAAATTTATCATTGAACTTTATCATAAAGACAATTCCAAAATCGTACCGCTTTATATCAGCACCAATTCTAAAAAGGTACGCCGATTGTGGCGCGATTTTGCCCTTGAATTTCATTTGCCGCCGATACATATATCAGACAAAGGCATGGTTTCACACAGCATTCGAGATATGGAAAGACCTTATCCCGATGTTGTTAAAAGCTGGCATCTGCCGCAAAACTTTTTGTCGGGCAAAACACATTCTCAAAATTTTGTAGCCAAACAAAAACAAGATAAAAAAATGATAAAAATGAAGCACTTCATTTATGATTTTTACAGCAATTTGAATGTTGCCGTCATTACTGTTTTGGGCGCTTTATTCTGTTATGGCGTATACAGCCGCAAAATCTTGATGCTTTATCTGCCCCAATATGTGATTTTCTTATTTTATATTGCGCTTTTGACACTTGTGATTTATGCTTATTTAAATCTTATTGTCCGCGACATTATTTTGATTCACAACCAAAAAATCATCGTTTTTCGCAAAATTTTAGGCATTTCATACCAAGATACCATTATTCCGTTTGCAAAACTGAAAGGAATTGATATTTCTTACACACCGACGACAGACCGTTATGCCTTAAATCTTTTGACGGACAAAGACGTCGTGACGGTATTTAACAAACTTTCACCCGAAGACTTGCGTTGGATAAGGGGATTTTTGGTCAATGAAATAAATCAATAAAATCGATTGATAAATTTAAAAATTGTTTTATATTAGTTCTAACTCATACTTTATAAAGGATAATAAAATGGCAAAAGAATTGAAAAAAAACACAAAAAAGACAACAAAACCCGTTGCAAAAAGAAAAGCACCTGCTACAAAGACGCCCGCTGTCGAAATTAAAAAACCATCGACACCGGTAGTCGATGATGCTGCTGTTGATGCGTTCATCATGGAAGTTGATGAAGAAGTCAAAAACGATAATATGAAAGTTTTCTTTCAAAAATACGGCTTATTTATTATACTGTTTGTTGTTTTAATTTTAAGCGCGACAGTCAGTTTCGAAACAATTAAAAACTGGCGCGACAATCAATTCAAAGCCAAAACGGATACATACCTTGCTGCAAATTCAGCCTCAACGCTTGAAGATACCTTAAATGCACTTGAAAAAATCGCGAGCGGCAATTACGGCATATACAGTGAACTTGCCCGTATTCAAATTGCCGATGTTCTGTTTGATATGAACAAAGACGAAGATGCGTTCAATATGCTCGGCGCACTTGCTTCAAACGATGAACTTAATCCGAGAGTACGCAATTTAGCTGCTCTTAAACTTGCCGCGCGCAAAGTCGACACAGCAACTTTCGATGAAATTGAGGCTCTTTTGCTGCCTGTGATTGCCGCGGATGATTCTTGGACCCCGATTGCAAAAGAATATTTAGCAATGGCCGCCATAAAAGACGGACAAATTGACAAAGCACGCGATCTTTATCAGCAAATTTTACAAGACAGCCGCACATCTGATGAATTTCGTACACGTATTCAAGATATGTCCACCTCAATTTCAGATATGTAATTTTTTTCAAAGGCTTTGACAGATGTTGCGATTAAAGAATATTTTTGTCTTTTGTCTTGCCTTCTTTCTTGCATCTTGTTCATTTTTCTCAAGTGACAAGAAATTGCCGGAAGGCAGGCGAGTTGCCGTGATTGATTTAAAATCAGACAGCGATACCGTAAAAGCACAAAGCTTAAAAATTAAAACTTCGCCGGCCGAAAATATCGTTTCATGGCCGCAGCTAAACGCCAATGCTCATCATCTGGCTCCGAATGTTAAAGCCTCCGGCACTTTGGAGGAAGTTTTTTCCGCTTCGTTTGAACATGGCGCATCAAGCCGTAACTTTTTGCTTTCAAAACCGATTATTGATAACGGTTTGATATATGCTCAAGATGTCAACGGGACGGTATATGCTTTTGATTTAAAAGACGGAAAAAGAGTTTTTCGCCAAAAAATCAAGCCGTTAATCCAAAATGATTCATCAAGTGCTTTAAATGGCGCGGGACTTGCTTCGGACGGTAAAAAAATCTATGCTTTGACAGGTTTTGGCACTGTCGCAGCTATTGATGCTTTGACGGGTGATATGCTTTGGCGCAAGGATTTAAATGTACCGTTTCGCACCTCACCGGCACTTGGGGATGGAAAATTGTTTGCCATAACCATTGACAATCAGTTATTTGCCTTAAATTCTGATGACGGTTCTGTTATATGGAAATATGAAATTTCTTCCGAAGATACCGTTTTGGCCGGAGGCGCCGCACCTGCTTACGATGCAAAAACAAAAACACTGGTTGCCGCCTTTTCAAATGGCGAAATTATGGCATTCAATGCGCGGCTCGGATATCCGTTGTTTTCAAACAACCTCGTTAACCTTGATGATTTAAGCGCACCGTCTTCGATTAATGCGGTTAAAGCTTCACCGGTTATAACCGATAAAAAAGTCATTGCGGTCGGTAACAGTCGCGTCACTTTGGCTTTTGACATTGAAAACGGTGATGTTTTATGGCAACGCGCCTTATCCGGAACACAAACACCACTCGTCAACAATGAGGCAATATACCTTATCACCCAAGAGGGTCAACTTGTTGCTTTAAGCTTAAAAGACGGCTCGACATTGTGGCAGATTTCGCCCTTAGAACACCTTAAAATTAAAGAGCGCGCGCAAATTCATTTATACGGGCCGATTATGGTTCAGGGGCGTCTCGTTGTCACAGCCTCAGACGGCGTCGTTTATATGTTTAAACCCGAAAACGGCACAAAAATCAGTCAATTTGATTTAAAACAGGATTTGCCTTTTGCGCCGATTGCGGCTGAACAAACGGTTATTTTTACGACAAACAACGCACATTTAATTGCTTTTCGCTAGACAGAGGAAAAAATGGTTTTAAAAGTTGCCATCATCGGACGGCCGAACGTCGGTAAATCAACGCTTTTTAATCGCTTGGCCGGTCGCAAAATCGCGATTGTTCATGACAAACCGGGCGTTACGCGTGACAGAAAAGAGACGATGGCAGATTTCCGCGGCATTAAACTTAATTTGATTGATACCGCAGGTTTTGAACAAGGCTCTGAAGGCAGTATCGAAAAACGTATGTTTGAACAAACAAAACACGCGATTGATGAGGCTGACATTTGTCTTTTTATGATTGACGCACGTTCCGGACTTCATCCGTATGATGAGATTTTTGCCTCTCTTGTCAGACAAAGCGCCAAACCCACTTTTTTGATTGCCAACAAATGTGAGGGCAAAGCTCAGGAAGATTCTGTTTTTGAAGCTTATAAACTCGGCCTTGGTGAGCCGATACCGTTTTCGGCCGAACATGGTTTGGGGTTGGAAGATTTATATACAATCTTAAAAGAGTATGACACAAAAGAAGACACCGAAGAGTCTTTTGAACAAAACGATACAAAAGATATGCCGATTGATTTGGCTATCGTCGGACGACCGAATGTCGGCAAATCAACACTCGTTAATGCTCTTTTGGGAACAAACCGGATGTTGACAGGCCCTGAGGCCGGTATCACGCGTGATGCGATAAAATCTTCTTGGAGCTATAAAGGCCATACGATTAACTTGGTCGATACGGCAGGCTTAAGACGCCAAAGCAAAATCACGGACAGCTTAGAAAAAATGTCTGCCGCCGCAACCAAACATGCCGCTTTTATGGCTCAAGTCGTTGTTTTGGTTCTTGATGCCGATGCCGTCTTGGATAAGCAGGATTTGACTATCGCGCGCCAGGTTATTGACGAAGGGCGAGCCCTTGTCATCGCAGTCAACAAATGGGATATCGCCGATCGTCAAAAAACGATTGAACGCTTAAATGACAAGCTTCAAACATCGTTGACACAAGTTTCGGGTATTGAAACAGTGACAATTTCCGCTTTGAAAAAAGAGGGCTTAAATAAATTAATGGATGCCGTTTTAAGGGTCTATCAAAGATGGAATATGCGTATTCCGACATCTCCGCTCAATCAGTGGTTTGCCGACGCATTAGAGCAAAACCAACCGCCGCTCGGCAAAAACAAGCGCCGTATTAAACTCAAATACATTACACAAGCCAAAATTCGTCCGCCGTCATTTTATATTTTCTCAAGCAATCCCGAAGGATTACCGGATTCGTATTTAAGATATCTGACAAACAGCCTGCGCGACACATTTGACCTTAAAGGCGTTCCCTTGAGAATAAGCGTCCGCAAATCCGATAACCCCTATAAAAACAGAGATTAGCGATATTTTATCGACACACGGTTTCTAGCGCCGGCAACAGCATTGGCTTCTTCAATGGTATAGATACGTTTTTC
>CACXFX010000040.1 GCA_902767055.1 uncultured Pseudomonadota bacterium | reverse complement strand
TATTTTAAGCAAAAATATGAGCCTTGTTATCCGTGTGAAGTGATTATCGTACTTTTCAGTGCCTTTTTAACGGCGGCAAGCGCGGCTTATGATGCAACGAAACAAGCTGCCAATGCAATTTTGATTGTGGCCTCCATCCTTTGGATTGCCGGTTTTGCAATGAAAAACGTGTCATCTTTTACAAGTGTCGAACCGATGAAAATGTTGCAAGATTTGTTTATCAAATTCTTCAAAATTATCCTGGCTTTTGTGATTATCAATTCAGGCCTGCAAACCATTTTGCATTATTCACTTGTTCCGATTATAAATACCGGTACGGATTTTGCCAATACGATTTTAGCAAGCACCAGCGATTATACACCCGACCTGTATAATGAGGATTTCATTTCAGCACGTGCCGGCGGTGGAGGCGCTTCAAGCCCCACAGGCGCTGCAAGCTATTCGGGCGGCGGCTCGGGCGGAGGTGCACGATGATTAAAAAAATCTTTATTTCTTTGTTTGCCATCGCATTAATGTCGTACGTTGCATCGGTTCAGGCACAAATGCCTGGGTCAAATACCCCCTACACAAAACAACTTTCAAAATCCGAGCGTAAAAATATTTGCCAGAGCTTGAAAGCGCAAAAGCCGAAAAAAACAGAAGTTTCGACAGACAATCCGATTGTTCCGGCTTCGGCTTTTAACGGTGTCTATGAAGCCACCGCAAATATCTATCATAAAGTTGCCGATATTTCTATTTTGGGTGATGCCTTGATGTGTCATGCGGCACATGCCGATAAAAACGAGGTTAAACCTCTCGGTGTCACACTTTTTTCATACCCTGATATCAGTGTATGGCTTTGCGGTTTTATCATATATTTTTGCGGATTTATGTTATTGCTCGGTATTTCATTTTATATCGTCGATATCAGCTTTAAGCTCGGAATGGCCGTCATTTTACTGCCCATCGGTATTGCTTTGTGGCCGTTTGAGTGGACAAAGGATAAATTAACTAAACTTATCAGCATCATCTTAAAAAGCGCAGGTATTTTCATCTTTTTGGCCATTACGGTTTCTTATGCTTTGAATATGTTAAGCTCTGCCATCGGCGGTTTGGAAAGTATACTTGAGGCAATCAATAATGAAAATACGGATTTGGTTTCTGAAACATTTTCTTTGTTCTCGCTTAACTTTTTGATCATAATGGCTGTCTTAATTTATTCAAAAAAAATGATTAGTTCAACCATCCAAGATTATGTGGATAAATTCTTTCCGGATGCCGGATTCGGTGGTGGTAGCGGTGCTTATCCGATGCACCATTTATCGACACAAGCTATTGATTTTGCAAAGAAAAAAGTCGTCGCACCTGTTGCTTCATTCGCAGGCGATGTTGCAATGACCCAAGCCGGAAGAGCCACCGCTGCCGTCGGTCGCGGTATGAACAGTGCAGTCAATAAGTTAACGAACGCTTCTTCACCCGCACCGAAAAATACGGCGGCAGGCATTCTCCAAAGAGCCGGCAGAGGCATATTACGCGCACCGGGCATGCTTCTTGAACGTGTCGGTGGAGCGATGCAGGATCATAAAGGCAAATCAAAGTCATCAGAACGCTATGACAGATGGGAGAGTCAACGCGAGAAGGAAGAACGGGAAAAGGCAGCTCAGGAAGAAGCTAAAATGTGGGAAAATTAAGATGAAGGTAAAAAGAGTATGAAACAGTTAAAAAAATTTTTGAATATTTTTTACTTTGCCGGTGTTTTGGCTTTTAGCTTAAGCGCTGCACCTGTTTATGCTCTAGATTTTCAGTATGGTTTTGACTCCAATTCAGGTCTTTGGGGATTTAATGGAGGCTCAAACGGAAATTCCGGCGGTTGCGAAAAATCATCGTGTTCCGAAAAAGCTTGTGAACTCAAAAGCTCAATGGTTGACGGACGTTTACCGAATAATTGTCCTTCCGGTACACGTTATGACGTTGACCCAAATTGTGTGATGAATCACAATACAAAAAAATCATCTTGCATTGACACCATGCCCGTATCTTCAATCAATCGTGTTTCTGAAACAAACTGTTATCGTGCAAACGGTGCCGGCGGCAATTCCACACCTCGAAACCACTATGGCACGGACTATGCCGCCAATGTCGGTACAGCCGTCACTGCTGCCGCCGACGGCACAATTACACAAATGCGATGGGCCTCAGGAGGCGGCAGATCCGTTGTTATTGAGCATAAGCGCGATTGTCAATGCGGTGCCTCAGATTCAAATGAAGGATGCAACGAAAAATATCACTCTGTCTATTACCACTTGTCTGCATGGGCAGATGGAATCGGTGTCGGCACCTTTGTCAAAAAAGGTGATGTCATCGGCGCGGTCGGCGGTTCAAACACTGTCGGCGGAAAAAATTGTGACTATAAAACGGTTGCACAATACAAAGGCGACTGCTATTCTTACGGACCGCACTTGCATTTTGAAATTCACCATGGCCCGCATGCCGGCGGTGCCAATCTTAAAGCATCAATGGTTGACCCGTTGTGTGACGATATTCAGACCATTTGCGGCGGATGTAAAGATGATGTTAATGAATGTTTGGACAAACAATCGACAGCCGATTGGGAAAAGCTTTCCGATGAAGCTGCCGAAAATAAAAAAGTAACTGATCCGCCGGCGTGGACAAGTACCGGCGATTCGACCCCTTATGTGACGCCAGGTCAAGGCTCAGTCACCAGTACAAAATGCGATTATTCAAAATATATGGAAGATATTGCGGATAAATGTTACTTTTGTCCGGTATTTAAGGTAATTTTCAATGCGGGAAGCCAATTGGCACTTCAAGTATATAAGAGGCTTGCAAATGATATTGTCCAAGTCGTTTTGGTGGCGTTTGCCTTATGGATTTCTCTTTTCGTTTTCAAACATGTTTCGGCACTGGAAGTTAAAAAACCGAGCAAAATGATACAAGAACTTCTCGTTCAGGCATTTAAGGTTTTAATTGTGGTTTTAATCTTAAAAGTCAGTTATTTTCAAGTCTTGAAATTAACAATTGCGCCGGTATTTAATACGGGAATGAACTATGTTCAAACAATTTCCGAAACGAAATCTTGCTCTGACAATGCTTCTTATATGCAAAATGTCAAAGGCTTTGAAAATGAACTTGATACAAGATCAACCGGTGCTTTGCCGATATCAATGGGCAAAAATATCCTTTGTTCGATTAAATCCATGCAAGATGATGTTTATACCATGGTTGCCATCGGTAAAATGATTCGTTGCATCGGATGGGAAGAAAAATCCATTCTTTTCGGCCTTATACCGAGTTTCCCATATGTTATTACCGGCGATTTCATTATTATAGGTGGTTTGATTTTATTACTTGCTTTTCCGTGGTGTTTAGTCGATTGCATTTTGAATATGGCCATTGCGTCGGCACTCTTGCCGGCAGCAATCGGTGCATGGCCTTTCAAATCAACCAAAAAATACTTAAATAAAATTTGGGATATGTATATGAATGCGATGTTTCAATTCGTATTTTTGAGCATTATTTTATACATCATCATGACCGTTGTCAGACAATTCATGGCAGGTGTTGAATCTTATGCCAACGATTACACTAAGGTTATGCATCCCGTAACAGGCTTGGCTTTTTGGGGCATTAATTCGATGAAACTTATTTTGGTTTGCTTCCTCGGTTGGGTCTTTTTGGATCAGGCAAAAGAGATTGCTTCTAAATTTGCCAAAGCACCATCACTCGGTATCGGCAAGAAAACCGGTGGCCTTTTTGCTCAGGGAGCGACACGTGCAGCCATCGGTTCAAAAGATAAAGACGGCCATCGTCATGGTGGTGCGTTGGGTGTCGGCAAAGGCGTTACCAAAATGGGAGGTCTTGCTCTTTCTGGTCAAGTTATTCAACCCTTAAAACG
>CACXFX010000039.1 GCA_902767055.1 uncultured Pseudomonadota bacterium | reverse complement strand
TTTTACGCGATGTAGTCGACAAGAACACCCTGAAGTGCAGCGTTCGACATTGTCAAGTTTCCTGCCCAACCGATGATTTTATAAATCGCATCAGAATTGACAGCCATGCGTTCACCGCCGATAACCTTAAAGTTGCGATCTTTATGCGGACGCAAATAAAGGTAATTGGTGTTGATAAAATACATGTGCTTTGAGGGGCAACTACCGCCTTGACCACCGTCAAAAATGACATCAGCACCTTTATATTTCAAGCACTGAAAACCGGCTTCGGCAAGTTTCGGATCGCAAAAGCGCTGCTGAGGTTGCAAAGCCGTCTCATACATATCATAAAGATAGTCATCGGTAACGATAAGATCGGGCTTATCCGTACCTCTGGAACACTTTAAGTACATATCGTTCATCTTTGATAAAATCGTCGATGAAGTCAAAGCATTACCCGCAGCCGAGATCACATTTGCTTTATTGCGCCAAAATTCATTGCCGGCCGTTGCACGGTTAATACCGCCGACCGTACCTGAAGTCGGAGCATCCGCAATCAAAAGCTTTAAGCCGCCGATTTCTTTACCGGAAGAGCCCGTACCGTCAGAATAGAGTGCGGCACCGATTTTGTTGGCCATTGTTTTTTCTGCGTTCTGAATACGCTTTTCAAAAAGGCTGATGATTTGCTCGCGACCTGAGTTTTTGAGCATATCCTCGCCCGAAATTGCCACCGGAACGGCGCACAATTTCAAAGCATATTCCGCAGCCGAAAACAATTCGGGACCACTGTATGATATGGTATCAAAACCTGAATACCATACAACATCGCCCTGCCCATATTCAAGCTCTTCCAAAATTTTGGAACCACCGTCAATGGTACGGATTTTATCTTTTGCCGACAATCTTGTCAAAAGCGCATTGTTTTTGGTAATATTGTCAGCCATTTTTTTTGATCGATTTTCGATTGTGGTTGTAAAAATCGAATCATATTTTTCATTTGGAGTTGTCATAATTTAAAATTCCTTTTTAAATTGCGCTTCCAATTCTTCGCGAAGACTAAGCTCTTTTGGCGTTTCAACTGCTTTGGAGTTTGCCAAAAAAGAAGCATCTTTTGCCATTTGTGCGGCTTTCATTTTTTCCTCCAAAATCGCCTGAATACGATTTTCAATCATTTTATCCCTCGTCTCGGGTTTAGCCCAAACAGCTTTCGCATATGCTTCCTGCAAATCATTTGCTCCGCCTGATTTTAAGATACGTTTCATTTCATCTTTGACATCTTGATAAAAAGGATGCCTCAAATTTCCGTTATCATCAGTTGCATTTTCAAAACGCTCAACATCAAAACAGGCGGCATCAAACTGCCTGTTTTCAAAGTCCTTTTGTGCACTTTGCAAATGTTGCCAAAGCCTTGCCTGCCAATCATTAAAAGCGTGATTATTGTTTAAATTTTGAACACCGTAAATTTGAGCCAACTGTTCCAAAACGCCGGCCGGATTTTGCTCCAGCTCATCGTCGATTTCAACAAGCTTTTCGATATAATCCTGCGGTTTATCAAAACCGGCGGCTTTCAATCTTTCAGCTCGATCATCAAACAATTTTTCGGCCCATTTATAGGCATTCAGTTTATTTCCCATTAAAGAAAAACCTTTTTCCGTTTGCTTTTCCCTTGTTGCAAGATATTCCTGCCATTTGGGCGAAAGCTCTTTAAAGTCTTCCTGAAATTCTTTGGTATAGCTTTTCGGCGCAGTATACGTTTCAAAACTTTTTTGAGTTTCTTTAAAAACATCTTCACTGTCTTCAAGCTCACCTTTTTGAACATCGCTTTGCATGTCTGCCGAAGCGAAATTCTTTTCGAGTTCATCTCTGATGTCACTCATTCCAAATCCTTTTCTTATAAGTTAAAATAAAATCTGCAAAAGCGTCGTCACGCTCTTGTTTAAAAATTTTGCGACGAACATTTTTTAAATATTCGCCGCTAAAATCGCCATAGGCCGCCAGATTGTTCTTTTTTAAGAAATCATCGACTTCTTGTTTGGAACAAGCCACACGCCCGTTTGGCAATAAAACTTCCTCAAACATACCTTTTTCCTTTTAGAATCCTCCCCCTTGCGTTCAGCTCTCAAAAAGAGGAACGGTGGTGGTGATCAACATCAAAACCGATTGCTCTGGCCATTCCTTTTTTCTTTCCTCTTCTTCATATTCTCTTAATGCTTCCAAAATATCTTTTCCTTTCTTATTAAACCCTAAAAAAAACAGCGCCTTGCTCATTAATAAGCAAAACGCCTCATTAAAAACTCATCCCACCCAAAATTTCTCAAGATCACCATACCTCCGGCATTTTTCCGGCCTCTTGAAACATTTCTTCAATTGAAATTTCCTGTCGGTTTGCCTCCCCTTTTGCAAAACCTTTTTCCCACACCGGCTCGGCAAAAGTCAAAGCCAAGGCATCTGCCATATCCGTCGACCGCCCGATACGTTTTTTGACCTCTTCTTTTTCTTCCAAAATCAAGCGTCCCCTAAAATCATATTTTTTATTGACAGCCGCAAGTTCATTAAAAAGCATTTCATCGCTTGTTAATTCGACATCATCATCAAGCCAGTCTTTAACCCTGTCCCACATCTCGGCGCGCCTGTTGGCATAACGCTCATCATTTAAGGCTTTTGAGCCGAAATTAACCCCTTTGATAACACTTCTGAAACCCCTCTCTTTTAAGATATCATACACGCCGCCGCCGACACCGCCGACATCTAAAAAAACCTTTTGAGGCTTTTGAGTTTCAATAATATGCGTCGCAATAGAGGCCACCTCAACCACACTTTTTTTAAAATACACATCAAACCCCAGACACTTTTGCCCGCACCGATAACAAAAAACCGTTGCATCATCACCAAAGCGAGCAATATCGAGCCCGACAACAAGCGGCGCCTTTTTGGGCTCCGCTTTCCGTTTCATCGCCTCACGCACTTTTAACGCATCGATTAACTTGTGCGCCCCTTGGCTTAACGGCTCCCCTTCCCAAATGTGCATATAATCGGCCATATTTTTTTTTTGACAATCAAAAGCCTGAGCTTTAATCTCCTCAGGACAAAACGGATTATCATAAAAATTGACTTTTTTAATCATTGTCCGCTCATCCGGATTAGCCGCAAGCAATACCCAAAGCGGATCATTTTCTTCCATTCTGTTCATTGAAATCCAGATTTCGGAACCGTCTTTTCTGATTGTCGGGGCCAAAACTTCCCACGACTTTTTGCTTATGGTCTGCGCTTCCTCAATCCAAACAATATCGACCCCTTCCATTGATTTGATTTTCTCGGCATC
>CACXFX010000038.1 GCA_902767055.1 uncultured Pseudomonadota bacterium | reverse complement strand
ACAACCGATAAATTTTGCGCCGGTATGGTCAATGCGGTTTTAAGAAAAGTAATCTCAAAAAAAGATGAGATGCAAAATGCGATTTGTGTGCCCCAAAGTTTTGTGCAAATCTTAAGCAAGGATTATGATGTAAAAGAAATCCGCCAAGTTGAGCAAATACTGATGTATGAAGCGCCGCTTGACATCACGCCCTTAAAAGACCCCGTTTTTTGGGCTCAAAAACTCGGCGGTATACTTTTTGAAAACGGCACGATTCGTCTTTTAAATCCGCGCGGTGATATCGCTTTGCTTGAGAGTTATGATAAAGGCGCGTGGTTTGTGCAGGATTTGGCTGCCTCAATGCCCGTGTGTTTGCTTGGAGATATTAAAGGCAAAAAAGCACTCGATCTTTGTGCGGCGCCGGGGGGTAAAACGGCACAGCTTTTATCAAAAGGAGCGATTGTGACGGCACTTGATATATCAAAAGAGCGGTTAAATACGTTAAAAGAAAATATGTTACGCCTTAATTTGACGGATAATCTTTCGGTTTTGGCCGCTGACGCTTTGGAGTATTTGAATAAAACAGATGAAAAATTTGATATTGTTTTGCTTGATGCGCCGTGTTCTGCGACCGGAACATTTCGAAAGCACCCTGAAATCTTGTATTTTAAGGATGACGCAGATGTTTTAAGTCGGCTTGAAATTCAAAAAAATCTTTTAGATAAAGCTTCAAGTCATGTTAATATTAACGGCATTTTGCTTTATTGCACCTGCTCGCTTTGTAAAATTGAAGGCGAAAAGCAAGTTGAGCAATTCTTGAAAACACATCAAAACTTTGAACTTTTGCCTTTTGAGGCAAAAAACCTTAAAATATGTGAGGCAAAAAGTTTGGGGCATTTGGTTTTTGATAAACAAGTTTTAAGAACTTTGCCTTATGATATGAAAGATGACGGCGGTATGGACGGTTTTTTTGCCGCCTGCTTAAAGCGCTGTGCATAAAGGAAAAAGACGATGTTGGAAAAATTTTTAATCATTTCGGCTTATGGGGCGATTGTTGCTTCAATCACGGCAGTTCTGGCGCGCTTTTGTGCAAAAAAAAATATGTTTTCCGGAAGCTATCGCGCCGTTTATGACCCGTTTTTTTATGTTTTCGGTGTTTTATGCGTCGGCACTTTTGGGGTTTTGTTTTTTTCAAAAGACACAAATGACATTGTGACAAATTTTTCTTTGATTAAATATTTTGCCGTTTTTTTAAGCGCGCTATGCCTTTATGTTTTTTCGCTTTTTGAGGCGAAAAGAGTTTTTAAGACATTGATTGTACTGTTCTCAATCGGTGGCGCCTTTTTAATGATTTCGGGCACAATCAATCCATTCGGTGGCATATTGCCTTGGCGTGCGGCTGTCTTTGTTGTCGGTTTGATGATGGGTGTTTTGGCCTTAAGCGGCGGCGTGATGAATGCTTTAGTCGGCGTTTTTGAAACGCTTGTTTTTTATATGGCTTTAGGGGTTGTATTGCTCTTTTTTGTCGGCGGAATGCCTTTTTATGTAGCATTTTTAGGTGCCCTTTGGGCCGGTTCGTTTATCGCCTTGCGGCAAGTCAGCCTCAGTTATAACCAGATTATTTTGCCCTCAAATGCATGCCAAGTGTTGTTGTTTTTGTTTGCGATGATATTTTGCACAACAGCGGTTAATGAGTTTTGTGCCCCTTCAATATTGATTTTATCGGCATATCCGCTATCAGAGTTGATTTTGGCTTGTTTTTTGGTTTATGTCTTAAAAAAAGAGCCTTCGGATTTGGCGGTCAATACGGTTTATGTCGGGGTTTATCAAAAAGGTGTAACGGTCGATGCTTTGCATATTGCCTTATTAAAACTCGGGGCGATTAATATTTTTCTTTGCCTCTTTCAGGTGTATTCGCCAAATCCGCTGACGTTGCCTGTTCTGGCTTTTTTAATTAACGGTTGGTTGCTCTCAAAGCTGTATCATTTTGATGAAGACGAGCTTCCTGTTAAGACGGTTCGCGGGGCATTTATTGAGAGTGTCAAAGACGGTTTTAGAAATATAAAGAAAAAAGATTGAGGCAACCCGGATGATTTTTGGTTTTTTAAAATCGAAACAAAAAATAAAAACCGACGCAAAACAAAATCCGCCGGAAAAGCTTAGAGTACTCGTTGCATACAGCAGCGAATCGCTTTCGATGCTTGCAATGCCTAAAATTTTGAACGCGCTTAAAACGAGGCCTTTTTTTGAAATTATAACCGCATCCGAAGAGAAAATTTTTTCAACTTTTGATCATAAAAATTTTTTTGATATTTGGGATGGGGGATTGCAGCTTTTAAAACGTCATAACGGAGAAGTTTTAATACGTGTTTGTTCGGCAAATGATTTTGTACGTGTTTATTTTCAAGCTCCTCAGATGTATCAATCCGATAAAATCCCGTTCTTTTCACTTTCAAATTCGCTTTTAATGCCGATGGATTATTTTAAGGGTGATCAGATACCGCTTCAAATTTGTGCTTTAATCTTTGGAATATTGATTGTTTTGGCTAAAAAAGAATCGGATTTTTATCAGGCTGAGCTTAAGAAAATTTTGCATGTTTTAAGTCGCAATAAAATGCCCGAAAATACACCGAGTGCATTTTTGCCGCATATATTAAATTTGTTGGCTTTGATTTATATGAAAGTTTACGGTCAGGCATTTTGCCAAAAAGATGCCAAGTTGATTTTGAGCTTTTTGAAAAGCGGTTTTAAGAATGCCGGCAAGGACGATTTGGTTTTGCAGGGTAATTTGTATGCCTGTCTCGGGCAAATGTATCAGACGACTCTCAATGATCAAAAAGCAGATTCTTTGGTTTTGCTCAAACGCGGGATTGAAAGTTATAAAAAAGCACTCAAATATTTTAATCGTTATGTTTTTATGTATGATTACGGGCGCTTAAACCTTGTTTTATCAAACCTTTATTTTCATTTTTATCATTTAACCGATGACACGCAGGCGTTGCGTGATGCGATTGCTTATTTGAAAAATGCCGAACAGGTCTTTACTTTTTCCGGTCATCCGTTTTTGTGGGCCGTCATTGAGGATAAGCTCGGCAAGTATCTTTCCGATTTAGGTGCAAAATCGGCCAGTAAAGAAATTGCGGCAATGGCTGTCGAATACTTAAAAAATAAGCAAAAGGTTTATACCAAAGAGTATGCGCCGGATATGTGGGCTCAAACCGAAGCCGATATCGGTGCGATTTATGACCATCTGGGCAGAGAATATTTTAATGCCGGTCTTTTGGACAAAGCGCTTTCGTGTTATGAAAGTGCGCTTGAGGTTTTTCGCGCTTTAAATCAAACGCCTAAGGCAAAAGAGCTTGAAAATACAATCGCCCGCACAACAGATGTTTTTCATTACCATAATCGCTTTT
>CACXFX010000037.1 GCA_902767055.1 uncultured Pseudomonadota bacterium | reverse complement strand
GTTGTTTGAGGATAAGTGGCAGAGAAATCGCCTTAATCTGTATGGATCTGTCGGATACATTCACGGCAAGGATTCCGAACAGTATGATGGTGAAGACGGGCCGCGCCCCTACACAGGCTCCGGTTTGACCTATGGTGGCGGTTTGGAATATCGTTACCAGTTCCCGATGCGGATTAAGAAAAACGGACAGGCCAATTATTTCTGGGCCGGTTCCGCTCTTAATCTGAAAGTAGGTATGGAACGTAATCCGATCGTTCGTCCCGGCAATACCTTCGACAGATGGATGGTGGTAAGTACCATTTCCCTCTCCTTCGGTACCAGCCGGAAAGTCGGTCAGTAGTTTTTTGCGCAAAAAAGATCAAGCACCCCCTTAAAAAGGGTGCTTTTTCTGTTTTTAAATATAAAGCGAATCGGCTTTGTTTTATATGTTTTTTCGATTCGTTTAACTGTTTTTCCTTAAATTTTGGGGCTTAAAGGGGTATAAAAGTAAAAAAAGCCTAAAAATCGGGCAAAAATGCAAAAAAAATTGCATAAAATGAAAATAATTGTTTGACATTTGTTTTGAAACGAATAACATTTGCTTGTGAGGTTTAATAAATAACGACCTTGTTAACTCTTAAGAAAGGAAATATAACATGAATAAAACAGAATTCGTTGCTAATGTTGCAAAGACAGCCGGCGTTACAAAAGCTGAAGTTTCTAAAGTTTTGGCTGCCGGTATCGCTGTCATCACAAAAGCTTTGAAAAAAGGTGAAACAGTTCAAATCATCGGTTTCGGTTCTTACTCGGTTGCTAAACGTGCTGCCCGTAAAGGTCGCAACCCTGCAACAGGTAAAGAAATCAAGATTGCTGCTTCTAAAGCTCCTAAATTTAAAGCAGGTAAAGCTTTGAGAGACGCTGTTAAATAATTCTATTTATTTAAAGTTAAAGATCTTAAAAAAACGCCGGAATTAAGTTATTCCGGTGTTTTTTTATTTTGTTTTCACTAATTGCTCTTTTTTTATCATTTTTTTCTTTACCTTTGTTTTAAAATGGGGCAAAATGCGCTTATCTTATTAATAAGGAGAAAACAAGTGATGATTAAGACCATACAAACAACACCTTATACAGACCAAAAAATGGGAACGGCCGGAATCAGAAAAAAAGTTAAGACTGTCCTTCAAAAAAATTATCTTGAAAATTTTGTGCAAAGCCTTTTTGATACAATCGGCGGTGTGCAGGGCAAGACTTTTGTTTTGAGCGGGGACGGTCGCTATTATAATGATATCGCCATTCAAAAAATAATTAAGATGTCGGCGGCTAACGGCATGAAAAAGCTCATTATCGGGCAAAACGGAATGCTTTCGACACCGGCATCATCGCATATATTGCTTGAACGCCATGCCGATGGCGGCTTGACTTTGACAGCGTCGCACAATCCGGGTGGCGAAAACGGTGATTTCGGCATTAAATATGCGACTTCAAACGGCGGGCAATGTTCATCTGAAATCAGTCAAAAAATTTATGAAAAAACAAAAACCATCAAAGAATATAAAATTTTAAGCGCCGATGATGTCGATCTTTCAAAGCTTGGGACTTTTTGGCTTGAGCAAATGGAAATTGAGGTGATTGACCCGATTAAAGATTATCTTTTGATGATGGAAGAGATTTTTGATTTTGAGGCGATTAAAAAGCTTTTTGCAAGCGGATTTGAGTTTGTTTTTGATGCGATGAATGCCGTGACCGGACCTTATGGTGTCAAGATTTTTGAGGAAGTTTTGGGGGCAAAAAAAGGTTCGGTACATCAGGCTAAACCGTTGCCTGATTTTGGTGGGCTTCATCCGGATCCGAATCTTGTGTATGCCAAACATTTGGTTGATTTGATGTATTCCGATGATGCGCCGGATATGGCCGGTGCCAATGATGGTGACGGTGACCGAAATATGATTTTGGGCAAAAAGTTTTTTGTATCACCCTCTGACAGTTTGGCGATTTTGACCGATAATTATAAATATATTCCGGCCTATAAAAACGGTATTAAAGGTGTGGCAAAATCTGCTGCGACATCGACGGCTGTTTGCCGTGTGGCGGAAAAACTCGGTATTGCGTGTTATGAAGTGCCGACAGGTTGGAAAAACTTTTGCAATTTGATGGATAGCAATCGCATTACATTTTGCGGTGAAGAAAGTTTTGGTACAAGCTCGTCACACATCAGAGAAAAAGACGGAATTTGGGCGATTCTGTTTTGGCTTAATATTATTGCGGCAACAGGAAAATCGGTGGAGCAGATTACGCGCGATTTTTGGGCAAAATACGGTAGGACATATTATTTAAGGTTTGATTTTGACGGGATAGATTTGGATGTTGCCGACAAGTTGATGGCTGATTTGGAAAGCAATCTAAAATCTTTTGAAGGAAAAACCTATAACGGTTGTAAAGTAACGAAAGCACATCCGTTTGTTTATCGTGACCCGGTGGATCAAAGCGAAACAAAAAACGGGCTTTTGGTTTATTTTGAAAATGGTGCCAGAATTTGCTATCGCCTTTCGGGAACGGGAACAAACGGCGCAACTTTAAGAGTTTATATAGAATCATATGATAAAAACGATTTTGATCAAGATCCGCTTAAAGCTTTGGCCGAACTTTTGAAGGTGGCTATGATTTTGGCTGAGATTGAACAAAGGACGGGTAAAAACAAGCCCGATTTGACGACGTAATAAATGTAGGTTAAAATGATTAAAAAGAAGGCGCTTCAAAGACCGGATAAACAGCTTGAAAAAATGCTGTTGGGTCTTGTTTTTGCCATTATTTCGACTGCGCTTTCTATTTTAATGCTGTTTATTTTTCCGCAAAATTCGCTTTTATTTTTATCACTGACTCTTTTTTTGACGATGATGTCAATCGGGCTGGCGATTATAGTGATTTCAGAAAGCGAAAAAGCCCTGACTTATGGTGGCTTGGCCAATGTGATTTTAGCAGGCAAAGAAAAAATCAGTCGAGTAGATAATGCTTTTTTTGATGCAGTGATTGAAAACGATTTGGCAAAAAAGTTTTTTGAAAATCATAAAGTGATGACTTTTTTGAAAAATCAGGCACTTGATGATAAAAAAAATCAACTGTCACTTGTTCGTGTCGAAAATGCGCTTAAAAACTTAAAAGAAGAAAAAGTAACCCTTGAGCTTACCAAAGGTGGTGAAAACAGGTTTTATCAAATCAGTCTTCGGCCGCTGTATTTGAAAAAAAATGATATTTTTGAATCTGATTTTTCAATTGAAAAAATCAAAAAAGAAACATATTTTTTGTGGCAGATTGAAGATGTGACCGCGGCGCAAAATATCGAAAAAATCTTAGACGAAGAGCGTCAACGGCTCAGCCGATTTATCAAAGATATGCCATTGGGGCTGTATATTTTGGATGATAATCAAAAAATCGAATATGTCAATAATGCCGCCGCTTCAGTTTTTGGTGATGAGAATATTATCGGTCGGGCATTAAGCGATTTTATCAAAAAAGAAGATTATGATCTGCTGTTTTTGTCGCCGCACAATGCTAATTTCGTGCACTTAAAAAATAAAAAAGGCGATACGAGCCGGGTGTATATTGTGCAGACCACTTATTTTGAAAATGAGTGCGCCAAAGTGCGCGGCTTAATGCTTTTGGATTTACCGACAGATCAAAAATTGCTTGAGGAAATAGACCAAAGCCGCAAAAATTATCAGCAGATTTTTGATGATAATCCGATTGGTGTGGTGTTTGTTTCTTCTAAGGGAAAAATAACGGCTCGAAATGCAAAAGCCGAGGAAATATTATCATTAAATGCTCAAGAGGCCTGTTTGGCAGATTGTTTTGAAAAAGCGGATTTAAAACGTTTAGAGCAGATTTATGATGTTTATCTTCAAGATGAAAACAAAAACGATAAGACGACTTTTGAAACACTTTTATTGTCTGAAAAAACGGCTTTAATCACGGTTTTGCCGTTTCGGAAATTAAAAGGCAAAAAGATGGCCTTGAGCGGACTTTTGATTTATGTTGAAGATACGACCAAAAACAAAAATTTGGAAGAACAATTTGTTCAGGCGCAAAAAATGCAGGCCATGGGGCAATTTGCCGGAGGAATTGCACACGATTTTAATAACCTTTTGACGGCAATGATCGGTTTTTGTGACCTTTTGTTGCAACGACATAGAATTGGTGATCCCTCATTTGCGGATTTGAACGAAATTAAGCAAAATGCCGTCAGAGCGGCAGGTTTGGTTCGCCAATTGTTGGCATTTTCTCGCCGGCAACCATCCAATCCGAAGCTGATTGATTTGGCAGAGAGTTTTGCGGATTTGAACCAATTTTTGAAGCGAATTTTGGGTGAACAAATTACGCTTGAATTTTATCACGATGCAAATTTGGGCTTTATTCGGATGGATCCGGTTCAGTTTACGCAAGTGATTATGAATTTGGCGGTTAATGCAAAAGATGCGATGAACGGCAAGGGTGTATTAAAAATTTCGACACGGCTTGAAACTTTGATTGAGCCGTATACTTATGGCGCCGAAACAATTAAGCCGGGGGATTTTGTCGTTATCAGCGTTTCCGATACCGGTTGCGGAATAAAGAAAGAAAATTTATCGCGCATTTTTGACCCGTTCTTTTCAACCAAGCAAAATGTTGTCGGGTCAGGTACCGGTTTAGGTTTGGCGACTGTTTACGGCATTGTGACGCAGACGAACGGATTTTTAAAAGTCGAAAGCGAACTGAACAAAGGCACGACGTTTAAGATTTATTTGCCGCGCTTTGAAAATGACGGAAAGCAAGCTGCGAGCCTTTCAAATGATTTGCCTGCAGCTATTCCTGTTTTAACCTCCATCAGCAAAGAAGCGCCAAAACTGATTTTCGGCCTGAATGTCACAAAATTAGACCATGGAAATGAGGAAATACAAAATACCGGCGATATCAAAATTTTGTTTGTTGAAGATGAAGCATCTGTCAGAGCTTTTGGCGTCAGAGCTTTGAAAAAGAAGGGTTTTCAGGTGACGGCATGCAGCTCGGGGGAAAATGCTTTGGAGCAAGACGGAAAATTTGATTTGATGATTACCGATATGGTAATGCCGGGGATTTCGGGTGCCGAGCTTTCAAAATTGATACGTCAAAAAATGCCTGATATCAAAATCATTCTGGCTTCGGGCTATTCGGAAGAAATCGCTAAAAAAGAGCTTGCCGGATGTTCGGATTTTACATTTATTGCAAAGCCGTACAGTTTGGGTGATTTGGTCAAGAAAGTCTATGAAGTGTTAAACGGATAAGTTCGATGGATACAAAAACGCAACAATGTTCTTTTATATTTGAGCCGAAAGCGGTGTATTCGCGGCAGGATTTTATGGTTTCAAATTGCAATAAAGAAGCATTAAGGGCGGTTGAAAGTTGGCCTCAATGGCCGTTTTTTGCGCTTTCGATATACGGGCCGAAAGGGTGCGGTAAAACGCACTTGGCGCATATTTTTGCAAATCAAATCGGCTTAAAATTAAATAAACCGGTAAGGGCAGGGATCATCAAAGCTTGCGAAATCAAGACTTCAAAAGTGGCACGTTTGTATGCTCAAAATCCGTGTTTGGTGGTGGAAGATATCAACACCAAAGCCGATGAAGAGGCTTTGTTTCACCTTTATAATTTGTATCACGACCAAAAAGGATTTTTGCTTTTGACATCAAGAGTACCTTTGGCGCGTATCAATTTTAGGTTGCCGGATTTGAAATCAAGATTTAAAATGGTGCCGAGCGTTGCGATTTTAGAGCCTGATGATACGATGCTTGAGGCCTTAATCGTCAAGCTGTTCAGCGATCGGCAGATTGTTATTTCACAAGAGGTTTTAAATTATATCCTGCAAAATATGGAACGCTCATTTTCTTATGCAATCAATCTGGTTGAGCGTGCGGATGAACTGTCGCTTGCCCTAAAGCGGGCAGTGACGGTGCCGATTATTAAAAAAGCGATGTTTGACCTTTCGCACAATACGCAGCAGGAGCTGTTTTAACGGTAGGTGATTGATACGCGATTTTTGGAGCCGGCGAC
>CACXFX010000036.1 GCA_902767055.1 uncultured Pseudomonadota bacterium | reverse complement strand
TTTGTTTGCAAACGGGGCTGCTTGTACGGACAAGAAAAATTGTGAAGATATTTTATCATCAAACGGCAATCCGTTCAAAGTCGGCTCTAAAATCTACAATTCGATGGCCGATTTTGCAAACGGAAACTATGTCAAACATCGTATCTACACGATAGAAGAGGCTAATTTTGTCGCCGGTCCCGTCAACCGTGTGTCGATTAAGTATCGATAAAAATGAATAATCTTCCACTTAATTATGAACTCCCTATCCGGGAGTTCAAATCCTGTCTATTTCTCAACAACAAAAAAAGCACCACAAGGGTGCTGTTTTTGTTGTGGCTTCAAAGGGGGAGATGGAGCGCGACAGCTCCGCTGCTTGCTTATCTGCGCTCATCGGCTTTCAGCCGAACGGCGTACATTCGTCCGCCTTTTGCTCGATTCCGAACTCCCTATCCGGGAGTTCAAATCCTGTCTATTTCTCAACAACAAAAAAAGCACCACAAGGGTGCTGTTTTTGTTGTTGGCGGAAAGGGGGAGATTCGAACTCCCGGAGGGCTCGCGCCCTCGACGGTTTTCAAGACCGCTGCATTAAACCGCTCTGCCACCTTTCCATTTTCAGACATATAATTTACAATAATATTTTGTGAAAGAAAACCGTCAGGGCTTTGCCCTCTCTCGACGATTTGAAGCTTTGCCCTCTCTCGACGATTTGAAGCTTTGACCTCTATAACTTAAAAAAAGCTGTACGTCAAGCCTTTTTTTATGACATTTTTAAAAAATTTAGCGATTATCGTCCAAATCTTTTGTTTCTTTATCAGACATTCTGGCCATTGATTTTATCAAATCAAAAAAGCATTTTGCGACTTTACGATCATGAATTTTATAATAAGCACGGACAAGTTCCAATGTTTCTAAACGATTCATCGGATCAAAGTCTATTGTATCGCGATCTTCGTGCAAAAATTTCAAAGTATCTTCACCACCGACATTGAGCATCATCGGGCTGTTTTCCTCGACTTCTAAATCCATATCGGCAAAAAAGAAATTCATCGACACATTTAATACGCGGCTGATATCCCATAAACGGCTCGCACCGACTCGATTAAAACCTTTTTCATACTTTTGAACCTGCTGAAAAGTCAAACCAAGTTTTTGAGCCATTTGTTGCTGGCTCATTTTCAAAATTTTACGACGCAGTTTAATACGCTTGCCAACATAAACATCCACCGGATTTGGCGCGCCCTCAGCCATCCGACCGCGAATCGATTTTTCTTTTTTATCTACCATTTTAAAAGTCCATACTACTCAATGATTACCTCGAATATATAAACTTTTATCATTTAATGTCAATCACATTATTTAACTTATCAAATGAGCCGGAATCAACATAATTAAAAAATAATTTGACTTTTGTATTTTTGTATGGTTAAATAAATCTTAGGTAAGAAAAGATGTTTTCTCACCTAAGTGCCGAGATTGGGCACGGGGCTTTGAAATAGCCATTCATACTGAGCAGTGACGGATAACACTGTATTTTGGTGTTGTTTTTTATTTTAAATAGCACCTTATCCCCGAAATTTCAGTCGGGGAGCTGACGGCGAATGTACAGGATTTTTCTAAAGGCCATCAGAGTCATTTCTCAGTATGTGATTATTTCACTCCCCGCCGCTCGTTCATGGTGCGGTTTTTTTAATAATGTTAATAGATTTTGGAGAAATAATATGAAAAAGTGGATTTTTGTTTTAAGTTTAATCTTAAGCTTTAATGCTTTAGCAGATGTACCTTCCTGCGGGGAGAATTGTACATATACGCTTGTTCAGAACAATGATGATAATGACAATCCGACTTATACCCTAAAAGTGATGCCGGTTGACCCGTCAAAACCGGCAAGTGTTCAAGAATATGAAGCAACATGCGACGGAGGATGCCATACAAATGCACCATGGCAGGCAAATTCAAGTATTACAAAACTTGATATTGCTGAAGGTATTACCTCTGTCGGTAATTGTGCATTTACATACACGCGCTCGATTAAAGAAATTATTTTACCGGAAGGCTTGCAAACAATTGGAGATGCAGCATTCCATCGTACTGGTATTACAAGCATTGATTTGCCAAGCAGTTTAACTGAAATAGGAGATAATGCATTTATAACCAAAAGTTTGGCTCAGGTTAACGGAACACTTGAAAATTTGACAAGTATGGGCGTAAGGTGCTTTGCTGACACGGCATTGACG
>CACXFX010000035.1 GCA_902767055.1 uncultured Pseudomonadota bacterium | reverse complement strand
CGTCATTGATTTTCAAGATGCAATGTGGGGCCCCGTTACTTATGATATAATGAGCCTTTTGGAAGATGCGCGGCGCGATGTGTCTTTGAGTGTACAAACAGCGATGAAGGAGAAGTTTTTTGCCGCGTTAAATGGTGTCAAGAGGCAGGATTTTGACGATTCGTATGCGTTTTTATCATTATTTCGGCACATGCGTGTGTTGGGGCGTTTTACGATTTTAGGATATGTGAACAATAAACCGCAATATTTGAAATTTGTGCCGCATTTGTGGGATATGCTTTCAAAAACTTTGCAATATCCGAAATTTGAAGAAATAAGAAAATGGCTTGAGGCAGTTTTGCCGCAGGAAAAACGGGTAATTCCTCAAAGAAAGCCGATCAATGAAGCGATGGTTTTGGCGGCCGGTCGCGGGGTGCGGATGCGCGAGTTGACCGATCATTTGCCAAAGCCGCTTGTCAAAGTCGGGGGTAAAGCTCTCATCGATTATAATTTTGAGCGCTTAAAAAATGTCGGCATCAAGGACGTCGTGGTTAATCTGTGCTATCAGGGCGATTTAATCAAAAAGCATTTAGAGGAAAACGAAAGAGATTTTCATATTACATATTCTTTGGAAGATGAGGCTTTGGAAACCGGCGGCGGTATTAAAAAAGCGTTGGACTATTTTAAAAACGAGGCGTTTTTTGTGTGCAACAGCGATGTCTTTTTTGAAGAGGAAAAGATCAAGCCTGCGATGTGGAAGATGTTGGACGCATGGAATGATAAAAAGTTTGATATATTATTGCTTTTGCAAGATTTGAATAATGTTTGCGGCGACAAAGGTGTCGGCGATTATCGCATTAAAGACGGCGTTTTGGAGCGTAACAGGCAAAAAACGGACGGTTTTGATTATATGTTTGGCGGTATTTATATCATCAAAAAAAGTGTTTTTGAGGGTATAAAAAAAGATAAATTTTCTGCCCGCGACCTTTTTGATGAGGCTGAAAGGAAAGGAAAACTCAGGTATGTCGTCAATCACAGCACATTTTATCATATCGGTACGCCGGAAGCGTTTAATGCGGCACAGGAAAAAATAAAAAAGCAATAAGTGCGGATTTTTTTATTTGACATTTTATCTAAAATATGGTTAAATAATCCTCAGGTAAGAAGGCTCTAGCTTTCTTTA
Organism: uncultured Pseudomonadota bacterium; assembly: GCA_902767055.1. Lineage (GTDB taxonomy): Bacteria > Pseudomonadota > Alphaproteobacteria > RF32 > CAG-239 > UBA1254. Next base: position 4,778 of record CACXFX010000035.1, on the reverse strand, counting down.
TCTAATGGAACCGAGAGGTTCGGGGCTTTGAACGGCTCTTTATTGATGGTGGTACTTTATAAAATGGTATCACGGTTTGATACTGTTTTTTTTGTATCAAAAATTCCCCGCATCGGGTGGGGAGCTTATGGCGTATGTACAGGCTTTAATTCAAGCTAAAGGTCATAAGAGTCATTGCCATCAATATGATTGTTCAACTCCCCAACCGCTCAAAAGGGCGGATTTTTTAATGTTAATAGTATATGGAGAAATGATATGAAAAAGTTGGTATTTGTTTTAGGGTTTATTTTTCCGATTTGTGTGCAAGCTGAGACGAGCGGGTATTGCGGACCGAAAGATGATGATGGAAATTGGGGTACAAACTGTGAATGGGTGTATGATGAGGCAAGTAAAACATTAACAGTTTCAGGACAGGGGCAAATGTATTCTACTAATGATTTATATGATCACCCGTGGTCTAAAGGTACTTCATTTTATGGTGATATTGAAAATATTGTCATTGAAAACGGTATCACAGATCTTGGTGTTCACGCTTTTTATGGTGCAAGTTCTGTTAAAAATATCTCTTTGCCGGATTCTTTAGAAGTGATACGTTTGCAATCATTGAAAAATACTTCTCTTAGCTCAATTGTTATACCTGAAAACGTCACTAGTATTCATGCAACTTCCGAATGGCCACTTCCTTCAAGTCTGACTTCTTTTTATTGTTCTCCAAATAGAGAAAATATATGCCGTCAAGCACTTGAAGCCTCGGAGCTTGACTCGACGAAAGTCTTAAAAATTTACGAAAAAGATGGTGATGAATATTATGTGGACGGTAGATTTTATGAAAAACCGCAGGATATAGGCACATCAAATTACATCAAAAAGCGGATTTATACGATTGATGAGGCAAATAAAGTTGCCGGTGATAAAAATATGGTTAAGATAAAGTATAGGTAAGGTTTTTATTTAATCACTTCGTTTTCATAGACGCCGAAGACGTTCTTTTTGGCAATCCAGCCTTCAATCGTATCGAATTTAACAAGGCAAAATTCACTGCCTTTCGGGCATTTTTTAATCTCGCCGATGACGCCGTCCTGAGCTTTGGCAATGACTTTTGAGTCGTAATTGTCTTTGGCATAAATATTGTTTTCGCCCGGGGTGATGATTTTGATAAAACGGCGGCCGGTCAAACGCGTTTTGTGTATCCAAGAGGTGTCACCCTCCCAATCTCTGACCTGACGCCACAATTCAAACTCGTTGATAATCTCTAAAGGAGCGCCTTTTTGCTTGTAGACCCATTCAACAGGGTATTTTGTGCCGGGACCCGAGCGCGCATTGATGTTGTCGGCGCGAATCGATACCATACGCGGCAAGGCAAGTCCGCTTTCGCTTGTTTCTTGTGAAAAAGCGGAATTTATCAGGCAAAATACAAATAAAATTGTAAAGATGCGCAAAAAGACTTTCATTTTTTTCCCTTTTGAAGTAGTTTGATGATTATATTATGCCAAAGATGTTAAAAAAAAGGTAAAAAACAATGGAAATTATTGAAATCGCCAAAGATTTAATTTCATTTAAAACAGTGACCGGAAATTTAAGCGAAATCGAACGGTGTTTAGATTATATCAAAAAGCTTTTAACGCCATTTGGAGTGAAGGTTGATATTTTCAAAAACGGCAAGGCTTCGCCCGTGATTTTTGCAAGAAATACCGACGATATGCATTTTGATGCGCTTGTTTTGGGCCATATTGATGTTGTGCCGGCAAAAGGTCAGATGTTTATTCCTGTTGTCAAGGGTGGTAAATTATATGGGCGCGGGGCGCTTGATATGAAGTCTTTTGCCGCTGTGGCGATTAAATCAATGGCGTATGTGGCGCAAAAAAAGTTGGACTTAAAATTCGGGTTTGTTCTTTCAACCGATGAGGAAAAAGGCAGTGCGAGTTTAGAGGCTTTTTTAAAGAAAAATCCGGATTTGAAAGCCGATATTGTTTTGGATAATGATGTCGGGGGTGATGTTACAAAAATCATTACGCGCTGTAAAAATCCGGTTTATGTTCGTTTAAAAGCCAAAGGGCAAGCCGCGCACGGGTCAACGCCGTGGGAAGGTTTTGATGCCAATGAGCAGCTTTTTTTGACCTGGCAGAATATCAGAAAAGTATATCCTGCTTTTAATACGGACACAAAAGCGCCTGTTGATACGTGGATTGATACCGTTCATTTTGCAATTGTTGAGGGCGGAAAAGTAACAAATATCATTTCAGATGAGGCAACGGCGTTGCTTGATTTCAGGTTGACCGAAAAATCAAGCGTTAAAGATTTGGCAAAAAAGCTTGAGGGTTTGATGGCAAAAGGTGTGACTTTTGAAATCGAATATTCAAGCATCCCCGTTGTTGTTGATGAAAAAAATCCGATCATCGAAAGTTATCGAAAAATCTGTGAAGAGGTTTTGGCTCAAAAAGTCGAGTTCGAATATATGGGCGGAGCAACCGATTCGCGCGCGCTGTATGAAAGGGGGGCGACTGTCGTAATGCACTCGGGAACAGGCGAGGGAATGCACGCAAGCGGTGAATATGTTGATATCAAAACCGTTAAACAAATTTCGGATATTCAAATTAAATTCTTGGAAAAATTGGCGGGGCAAAAATGAAAATTGTGATTTTGGCCATCGGAAAATGCAAAAAAGGTTCGCCGGAAGATTTAATCATCAAAGAATATCAAAAGCGTATGAGTTGGGACTTGGCGGTGAAAGAAAAAGACAATGATACCCAGGCAAAAGAGGCCGAGTTTTTGCTTAAATCCATTCCCGATGGGGCGAAAGTTGTTGTTTTAGATGAGCGCGGCGAAAATATGTCAAGTCTTGATTTGGCAAAGAAAATCGGGGCTTGGCAGCTTGAAGGAGCTTCTGAAATTTGCTTTTTAATCGGTGGGGCGGACGGGCACATCGATGAGGTCAGGAAAAGAGCCGATTTGTTGCTGTCATTCGGAAAACTGACAATGCCGCACATGCTTATACGTGCGGTTTTGGCAGAACAAATTTACAGGCAGGAAACAATATTAAAAGGGCACCCTTATCACAGAGCTTAATTTGCCTTAAAAGGAAAAAAAGATAAAAATGTGTTGCTTTGTTTTTTTTAAATGAGTATAATATAAGGACATTAAAAAAGGCATTTAACAAATGAAAATTTCTGATATTTTATCGCAAAACACCATTATTACCACATTAAAATCAGCTACGAAACGTCAGCTGATTGAAGATATGTCGGCAAGACTTGCCAAGCACGAAAATATTGATGTGCATTTGGTCGAAGATGCAATGATGGAGCGTGAAAATTTAGGCTCAACGGGTTTTGGCGATGGTGTGGCTTTGCCGCATGCGCGCTTAAGTTCGGCCAAAAGAGTAAAAGCTTATTTTGCAAAATTGCCGGAAGCTATTGATTTTGATGCGGCTGACGGCCAAAAAACGGATTTGTTTTTTATGCTGATTTCGCCCGAGAACAGCGGGGCTGACCATTTGGAAGCATTGGCGACCCTCTCAAAGGTTGTCAGAAACAAAACGCTTTGTGCAAAATTGCGTAAAGCTGCGACAAAAGATGAGATATATAAAATTTTAACAAAATAAAAACGGCTTAAGGCAAGATGTATTCACCGTTTAAATATTTGTAAAACGAATATTTGAACGGCGTTTTAATGTTTCCGTTGTTGAAAAATGTTTCACCCCAAGAGGTTTTAAGGCCGTATTTTTTAATGTTTTGAGAGAGGCGGTTGTAGTTGGTTGTTTTGTTTTTTTTGACTATTTCCGCCCACATTTTAACGGCGGTATAACCATAAATGTTAAGGCCCTTAAACTCAATGCCTCTTAAGCGGAGCTTGACGATGTTTTGCGCCATTTCGGGTTTATCCTCAAATTCCGGCAAGCCCATAAAATAAACGTTGTCAAGATCATCTTCGGTGTTGGCAAAAAAATCGGTGTTTGCGATATAACGACTGGTTAAAAATGATGTATTCAAATGCAGGCGCTTCATGTTCCGGATTATTTTTGAGGTATGGCGCGGTTTTGTAAAGCTTAAAACAACTTCAATCGCGTCATCTTTAAGTTTTAAGGCCATATCGTCCAAAGAGGTAAAATCATCAAAATAGTATTTGTTTATCAGTGAAGATTTTCCGTGATTTTGAAAGGCTTTTAATACGGCGTCTTCTAAGTTTGTATCATCTTTTGAAATCAGTAAAGCGGCTTTTTGAGGTGCAAAACGGGTATTGTAAAATTCGAAAATATCATGAGCGGCTTGTTCTTTGTTGCCGAAAAGTTTAATCAATCCGGAATAATTTTGAAGCGATTCCTTTTGGCTTAAAAAAGCCGGAACAATTTGAAAAATATGATTTTGGGCATAAACTTCGGCAATCTTTTTTAAGCCGTCGGAACAATAAGGACCGATGACAAGCGAAGGTTTGTCTTCTTTTTTAACGGAAAGCATTTGTGCCGTGCTTAAAGCCAGGTTTTCACTGCAGGCATCGTCGACAACGGATAAGATGATTTTTTTGCCGATCAGTCCGCCGGATGCATTAATTCCATCCGATGCAGTTTTTGCCCCGAATACAATTTCATCGCCGAAATCTTTATACGGACCGGATTGAGGCACAACAACAAAAATGTCAATATGTGCGGCGGCAAAGGCAGGCCATAAAAGCATCAGGGTTAAAAATTTTTTATTCAATATCTTCAATGTGTGTTGCCGTTGTTTTTAAAACATACCTACTTATAGCACGTTATTTATAAAGTGCAATGATAAAAATTTTTT
>CACXFX010000034.1 GCA_902767055.1 uncultured Pseudomonadota bacterium | reverse complement strand
TTTGGCGTTGAGGTTAGATATAAACGTTATCATCTTATAACCGAAAACCAAAATGCGAAAAATAAATTGCCGCCAAAAGATAGTTTTTTGAAAAGGCTTTTTAAATCAAAATAACTTTATTTTTAAGGATATATGAATATGAAAAAATCAACAAAAAAAGCGTTAAGAGAGCTTTTGGAAACAGTAAAATCAAATCTTAACAACCCTGATAATCCATATATTAATCAACTTATGCCTGAAGTTGGAACATTCGAAACAGAAGACAAAGATGTTGATGATTGCGGCAATTGGGGTTTTAGAAAAAGTTATATAACTGTCCGTGAAGATGATGCCTTAAAAGAGGCACAAGATGAGCTTTTGAATGGCTTAGGGCAGGTATTTTTTGATGATTTTCTTTTTGAAACAGAAATCAGAAATAAACTTTCTGACTTTATGAGAATGGTTTGTAAGGAGTTAATTAAATGCTGAGAGAACTCGTTATTGAAATCGGTGATGTCAAAATTTATGCCGAAACTGATAAAGAAAAGGCGGCACTTTTGAAAATTATCATTGCAAACATTAGAAACACATATTTTGGAAAGGAAAAATAATGTTACTTGGAATTTTAGCACTTATTGCCTCGGTTTATTTAATCCGAAAGACAGAGTTTGGCAGGTATAAACTTGAAGAACACGTGCACACCGAAAAAAGGTTTTTAATGCCTGATGTGCAGGTTTACGAAAAAATACCTTTAACGGTTATTGAGCGAATCGGTTTATTTGCGACATTGCCGGCATCGTTATTTGTTATTTGGCTTTTTATGGAGATGTAATATGAAAAAGGAGACACGAGATTTATTAACAATTTTACGAGAAAGAAATGAAGACTACGAGTGGTATCCTACGACTGATGAAATGATGAAAAAGGTCAGACAATATTCGATAGAACATCAGTCTGTTTTAGATATAGGTTGCGGCAACGCCAAACTTAAAAATTATTTTCCAAATTCTGACTATTTTGTTATTGAAAAGTCAAAAATACTTATAAGCAAACTTCCGGCAGATGTTTATGTTTTAGGAACTGATTTTAACAATTGCACATTGATTGATAAAAAGGTTGATATGATATTTTGCAATCCGCCATATTCAGAGTTTAAAGATTGGACGATTCGGATCATAAAAGAGGGTAACTTTAGGGAAGCTTTTTTAATAATACCGCACCGTTGGCAAGATGATGTAGATATTATTCAAGCTTTAACGCAAGCGGCGGTTAGATATGAAGTTATTGACACAACTGATTTTTTAAATGCAGAGAGACAGGCTAGAGCGAAAGTTGATATAATAAAATTGACAAAAAGTGATTACATTGATTCGCGAGTTGATCCATTTAAAAGTTGGTTTGAAGAAACTTTTAACTTTAAAGAAAAAAAAGACACAACTAGAGATTATGAAATTTATAATAAAAAAGTAAGGGATGTAAAAAATCAACTTGTCACAGCGGAAAACAAAATTGATTATTTGGTAACCCTTTACGATGACGAAATGAGCCGTCTATACAGTTCTTTTCAGGCAATTTGCGATCTTGATGTTGAAACTTTAAATGATATAGGGGTTGAAACAAAAAAAGTTATCGAATCGCTTAAATTTAAAATTCAAAACACGAAAATTTTGTACTGGAAATTGGTTTTTGATTATCTTGATGAGATAACAAAAAGATTGACAGCCGAATCGCGCAGGATTTTATTTGACAGGTTCGAGAGATTACAAGAAGTTGACTTTAACCGAGATAATATTCAAGCCGTTGTTATATGGGTTTTGAAAAACGCTTCAAGTTTATTTGACGATCAATTGGTTCGACTTTATAAAGAATTTACATCTCCGGATAATATTGTAAAATACAAATCAAATCAGAGAGTTTTTAAGCGAAATGAATATTGGAGCGCAAGATTTGACAACAAAAGCGAAGTAACTCACTATTGCTTGACTTATAGAATGGTTGTTGATTGTTTGCATTTTCGAGAAGCATACTCTTGGTGCGGTGAAAAAATTGATGACAGAAAAGCGCAGACAATTGTTGATGATTTGGCGGCTATTGCTTTTAATCTTGGCTTCGAGGTAGGGAAAAAAGACGTTGCGACAGAATTTGGTGAAAAATACTATATAATGAGCGGCGATAAACCTTTGATTGAATACAAGTTTTATAAAAACGGAAACACTCACCTTAAATTAGATATTGAATTTTGTAAAGCGATGAATGTTGAAGTTGCGCGCTTGCTTGGTTGGATACAAGACTTTCGCACCGTTGAAAAAGAGTTTCCGGATGATATGAAAGACGCGGGAAAATACTTTGGCTCTAACTTTAGATTTAGCATTGAAAAACCGAATATTAAACTTTTAGGAGTAACAAAATGACTGAATGGGATTATATCTTTGAACGTGATTGGAATAAATACAGTATTAACGCAATTTTAGAAAGGAAAAAGAAAAATGAACAACAAAGATATTAAACCAGAAGTCGGAGATGTTTTTCAATCAAATGAAGATAATGATATAAGAATATATATCATTGATAAACATAAAAATGGTTATGAAATCCTTGTTTCCGATAAACGAGAAGTTTGGGATATAAACGAATGGACTTTTTGGAAAGATGATTACACTTATCTCGGCAAGGGTAAAGCAAATATTAATGATTTATTTAAGACGGAGAATGAAGAATGAACAATAGATTTAAGTTTAGATTTTGGAATAAATTAAGAAAATCCTTTGAGAATACATACGATTTGAAAAGTTGTGAACATCTTGATTATGTTGTCCCCGAACAATGCACCGGCTTAAAGGATAAGAACGGCAAGCTGATTTATGAGGGCGATATATGCAGAATTAAAGGAACTTATTATGATTGCGACTACAAAGAATATTTTGAAGTTGATGATAATGAAAAAGTTGAATCATTGGAAAAGTTTTTCGGAGAAACAATGTTAAAGGGTGTGTATTCTGCTCTTGGTTGTGATACTTTACAAGTAGAAGTTATCGGCAATATTCACGAAAACGCAGATTTACTGGAGAATGAAGAATGAAGAAACTAATTGCTATTGTATTATTTTTAACGTTAATTGCATCAAATGTGAATGCTGGTTTATTTACATTCGCACAAGCTACAAGTGCTAAACATAAAGCTCAAGAAGCAACTCAAGCTATTGAAGATGTCCAAAAAGATATTGATGAATTACGTAAAGAAGTTAAAGAGTTAAAAGAAAGACTTGATAAATTGATTAAACTTGTGGAGAATGAAGAATGATTAACATACAAGACATTATACCATTTATGAAAGATGGCTGGGTTGCTATGGATGAAGATGGCGGTTGGAATTGGTGGGAACGTAAGCCAGAGTTGAAATACGATTACTATTGGTGGGCTCCAACAGGTTATGTATGTTGTCTATCTGACGGCTTTGACATAGCTCCTGCTGATGACTGGACTAAATCTTTAATAAAGGTAGGTGGAAAATGAAAGAAATAGCTGAATTTTTAATGAAACAAAAAAACAAAGTAAAATGCGAAAAATGTGGCAAAGAATTTGAGTATAGCGTTATTGATGATGTTTATGTGTATCTACCTACTGGAAATTGCCGTATTTGCTGTCCGCATTGCAAAGCAGAGTATAACTATTGTATTAAATTGATAAAAGTTGAGGAGTTAAAAAAAGATGACCAACGATGAAAAAGCACTTTTAAAATCGCTTGTAAAAGAATGATATTCGGCGGAAACAATAGCGTGTTATGTAAATTGTTCAACGTCGACAATCAAAAAATATATTCGTATATTTAGAAAAAAGGAAAAACAAGATGAGTGATGTATTAAAGTTAGTATTAACAGACCATTGGTTTGAAGAAATTAAATCAGGTCGCAAAACGCACGAATATCGAGAGGCGAAGCCTTTTTGGTACAAGCGAATAGGATGGATAAGAGATGCTTGTGAATTAAAAAGCTATGATGAGGAAGTATATTCTGATATTTTTATCCCTAATGTAATTTTTCAAAAAGCATACCGCAAAAATCCTGAAACGATGGAGTTCAAAATAAAAGATGTTAGTTGCATTTGGGGAGCTGATACCGACTTAAAGATTGAAGATTATGTTTACGATATAGAACTAGGGGAGAGAATAAGATGACTAAATCACAAAACACGAAAAATGAACAGCAAAAAGATTTGTGTATCACAAGTGAACAGCTCAAAGAAGAATATGAAGCTGAA
>CACXFX010000033.1 GCA_902767055.1 uncultured Pseudomonadota bacterium | reverse complement strand
TCGGTTACATCTTTATAGTTGCATAAAAAAATGTGAAAGTCAAATAAAAAAAGTAAGTTTCATTAAAAACTTAATTCAGCCATTTTTAAATATTGGGCAGGTGAGATTTCCTCTGCACGAGCCGTGAGATTGACGCCGGCCTTAAGAGCTATATTTTCTAAATCAGGCAGGGATTTTAAGCTCTGTCTTATCATTTTTCGGCGGCCTGAAAAGGCAAGCTGAGTGATTTTTTCGACACGCTCTAAAATTGCTGTCGACGGTCTGTCTTTTAACGGCCTAAAAAGCAAAACGGTTGAAAAAATCTTAGGGGGCGGGACAAAACACTGAGGACTTAAAGTAAGCAACTTTTCGAGGGAACAGACAAGCTGTGATAAAACCGATAGTCTTCCGTATTCTTTGGTTTTCGGGTTTGCCATAATGCGTTCGGCCACTTCTTTTTGAAACATTAAAGTCATTGCCTCAATGTGATTAATATTTTTAAGCCATCCGGTCAAAAGCGGTACGGATATATTATAAGGCAGGTTACTGACAATTTGAAGCGGGTAATTTTCAAGCGTATTTATATCAAACTTTAAGGCATCCGTATTTAAAATACGGATATCAAAAGAGATTTGCTGCCTTAAATCTTCCATAATTTTAATTGAGCGTTCGTCCATCTCAATGACGGTAAGATTTTTGGGCTTGTTTTTTAAAATAGCACGTGTTAATCCGCCGGGACCCGGACCGATTTCCAAAACATTTTTTGTTTCGAAATTATCGAGTTTCTGCTTTAAAAGTGACAGGGATATAATTTTGTCCGTGACGTTTTGGTCGAGCAGAAAATTTTGCCCTAAAGCTTTTTTTGCCATCAAGGCGTAATCATCAACCGTTTGCCTTAATGATTTTTGAAAATCCATCTACGCCTTCCGTTCAACAATCGCTTTATTTCGCAAATCTCTTAAATATTTGCCTGCAATTTCTTCCATTTTTTTGCTTTGCAAAAGACTTCGAACTTCAGCTTCAGTCGGGACGGGCATTTTATCGACGCCCGGTGTGTATTTTTGCTCTAACTTAACGATATAATAGTCTTTGCCGACACTGACGGCATCCGAAATTTCACCCGCCTTCATATTTTTGAGCTTTTTAAGCAAATTGTCGGACAATTGTTCTGCACTGACCCAGCCTAAATGACCGCCGGTTTTGGCTGTCGGGCTTTGCGAAAATTGCATGGCATACAATTCAAAACGCGGATCTTCACGCAAAATGGATACCAATTGGTCGATATGAGTTCCTTTTTTCTTGTCTATGACAATTTCGGATATCAAAAATTTTTGTTTTTGATTGTCTTTTGTGATCTCTGCAATTGCCTTTTTAACCTCGCTTTGTGAAATACGCATATTTTGTGAGGCTTTCCGCTGAACAAGTTTTGACCAAGCCATTTCGGCTTTCATTTGAGTTAAAAATACTTTTTGATTAACATGAGCGGTTTGCAACAATTTAGAAAACTCATCAATTGTCATACCGTTTGAAGAGGCAAAATTTTGAAAGCTTTCGGCAAGTTCACGCTCGGAAATCATAACGCCATTGTTTTTTGCCTCCTGTAACTTAATTTTTTCATCAATGGCACCTTGTAAAACGCGTTCCAAAATCATTTCTTTATTTTGTTTTGTAATCGGAATCTGAGTCGTCGCCACAAAAACATTTGCCCTGTCTTGCATATCGCGGCTTGTTAAAATCTCTCCGTTGACAATGGCGTAAATCCTTAAGGTATTGCCGAAAAGGTCAACCGGTTTTAAGGATTTAAGGCGCTCTTGCTCTTGACGCATTGCTTCTTCTTGTGCACGCATTTGCTCTTCATAAGCTTGTCTTTGAGCATCTTGTTGATCCAAAGGGGGGGCAAACATAATCGAGTTTGTTTTCAAAGAGCGTGCCTGTGCATCAAGCGCCTGAGCAGATGTATCTTGTGCTTTTGCCTGAAATGCCGTCAGTATCAAACAAAGTAAAATAAAATATTTTTTCATAACCTCATTATCCTTTTTTTAAGAACCTAAACCACCGAGTGTTTTTAAGTAAAATGAAAATTTAAATTCGTACGAATCATCAAGCTCAGGGTCGTTTGAATTATATTTTTTGACTGTCGTCACAAACTTAAAACATTCATCTTCATAAATAATATTTCCGCCGTGCTCCAACGAACCGCCGTGATGCGCTAAATCCTGACGGTTGTAGATATCAATCGACCAATCGCGTGTCAAAGCGGCATGAAGGCCGGTATAAAGCTCCTTTCTGGCTTTTAGAGCCTCTGAAGCATTGCTGTTTTTTTGCAAATATATGTATGAAACATATAAATTCAACATATTGGTACCGATTGTAGAAGCAAGTTCATTATATTTGAATTTATAATCTTCATGATCCAGTCTGAAACGATATGTTAAATTAAAAAAGTCAGACGGTGCGGCATAAATACGGCCGACGTAATCGGATAAGTGGCCTTTGCTGTCCGTACTTTCGGTAAAACTTGTTTTTTCGTTGAATTGATAAGTCTGAGCCAAAAAAGCTGATGTGCGCCCGATAATGTTGCCGTATGCACTCCAGTTGAAGCCGTAACTGATACGGCTGCCGTTATCGTTGCGGTCATAACCGGCATATCTGTCCAAATCCAAAACGTTTGTATCTTCTAAATGCACATCTTGACTGTCTTCATTCGGAATTTTATCGGATTTGTTTCCGCCATTGGGAGCGATAACGCCGACAATAACCGGTTCAATAATTTGACGTGTTGTTTCTGTTGCTTTGATAAACGGCAGTTTCCATTCAAGTCCGACCTGCGGAAATACACGCACCGGATTGCCGTCATAATCTTTTTTAGTGATACTATGTTGATATTCTTTGATGTGATAAGCATCTGTTTTAACCGAACCGACGATTTTATAACGTTCGCCAAAAGAGCTTGTCCATGGCAGATTCCACGAGTTTATCATACTTGTTCTATGTGATTGCATTCCCCCCGAATGGTACAAAGATGCAAAACTCAAGTTGTTCTTAAAATACGAACCGATGGCGTCAGGATCACTGACAAATTCACTTTCTATCAACGGAAGGACAAGCGGTTTATTATACTTCATACGTTCAAAAGCTGCTTCGTCACTTTCTCTTAAATCGTAACTGATAAGCTTGTAATAATAAGCTTCGATGTTTGTATAATTTTGGTTGTCAAAACGCTCGAGTGAAACATTCGATATCAACCAAGCCTGATCGTCTTTTTCAAGTGAAAGCTCTTTTAAATACAGATTGTCCGAAGCATAATTAATGTTTGATTTGGCTACCCACAAATCATTTAGTTCATAACGTGTGGATGCAAATAAATTTCCTCTGTTTTTTGAACGGGCTTTATTGTTGTCACGTAAGTACGTTCCTTCAGCATCAATATAACCGTTTGGTAAATATCCGCGATAATGGCCGCCCCAGACAATATTTTTATCCGTTGTTAATATCGGAGAAAATAAGATGTCCGAATTTTCGTTGATGTCCCAAAAATAATTGGCTTCAAATGTCCCGCCCAAATAACTCGAGCTTCCGATTTTAGGAGCCATAAAACCTGAACGGCGTTTGACCGTCGGATCAGGGTGCGATAAAAACGGCGTGTATAAAACAGGTACGTTCTTAATATCTAAAAATGCATCATTGTAATTCATATTTTGGTTTTTTGCATCATGCGTGACTTTTCGAGCACGAATCCGCCATAGGGGAGATTCATTATTATCAATACTGCAACAATCACAAGGTGTATAAATCACGCGACGCATTACTTTATTGTCATTTTCTTTTTTATGAAAATGATCGGCCCAAAGTTTGCTCTCATCACGCATAATGACTTTGATTTTATCCATTTCGGCACGGGTTAATTTGGACGTCAAGTTAACTTCATCGGCATAAATGCGCATACCGTCAGATTCGTGCAATTCAACGTTTCCGATGGCTGTGATGGTATCATTTTTTTGATTGTAAATAATCCGATCGGTAAAGACTTTTAAATTGTCACGTCTGATGACAACATCGCCTGTTGCCTCAATCGTTTTGTCTTTGTCGTTTGCAATGAGTTCATCTGCCGTAAAGTAAATATCAGGTTCGCTGTCTTTTGCAGGTGAAATATCAATAATATCGGTTACATTATGTTCAGGATTTAAGAAAATATACGGATTGTCCTGTTCCTGTTTTTTGGATAGTTCGCCGGCAATCGGCTCTGCAAATGCCAAACCTGTGCAGGTTAAATAAGCAATATTTAAAAGCCAAAGATATTTACGCATTTTTTGCCATCCTTATCCGAGTTTTAAGGCGTTGCCAAATAAACGGATTATAAAAACGAAGTAAATACAGGCAGATAATCAACGGGGCAAAACAGTTGATATATAAGAACGGCAAGAAGTACAATCTGCGTCCGGCCAAATTTGTAAAAATCAAATCAAGCCCCTGGATGATTACCATAAAAATGACAGATAAAGTAATGATTTTTGTTTGTCCGCGGCGATTAAAATTGCCGATTAAAAGACCGGTGCAGGCAATCAAAGCACAAACAAGGTTATACCACGGTGTTGTGATGCGTCGATGTCCTTCAACAATATGTTTTCTTTGATCTGAGAGAGATAAATCTTTATTGCTTGTGGCACTTAAAAGTTCAGAAAGACTTTTTTCTCTGACACTTGCCGCTTTTAAGCCGCCTTTGCCGAATCCGCCCAAATCAACGGAATACCGCTCAAATTGCAAAGAGGAAAAACGAGAAGTTTGTGTGTCAATTTCCTGCCTCGAGCCGTTCAATAAAATAATGTGCGGATGGTCGTCCTGATAAATAATGCGGCCCTTTTGGGCGGATAAAGTAACTTTTTGTTTGGGATTTGTTTCGTCATTTAACAAAATACCCGAAACGGAGCCGTCGGATTCGTGTTTTGTGATAAAAACGGTTAAGTTATCCTTTAAATTTGTAAATTCTCCCTCGCGAAACATCAAATGCGAAACGTTGTTTTTAACTTCCCATTCAAGACGGCGAAAAGCACCTTCTGCTTTGATGATGCCGACATTTTGTACATAAATGGAAAATAATGATAGCAATATACCGACAAGAACAGCGCCTGTCGCGTTTGTCATCGGACTGATGCCTGAGGCTTGCATAATAACAAGCTCCCGATCGGATAAAAGCCTGTTGTACACAAACAAAACAGCGGCAAAAACGGCAATCGGAGATAAAACAACAAAAAGTTGAGGCATCAAAAGTGTCGTCAACTCAATAAAAAGCCTTAGCGGTAAACCTTTGTTGGTCACCATCTCAACAAATCTTAAAGATTGGGTGAGCCACAGCATCGCCAAAAGCGAAAATACAACCAGCAGAAAACCGCTGAATATCTGGGACGAAATGTATTTTGTTAATTTTTTCATGAACAGCAATATACAACAAGCTTATCAAGAAAAAAACAACAAACTGCCATTACTTCACAGCTTATTGATATTTTTATCTGTACTTAATCGACACGCGGTTTTTATCGCCGGCGACAAAGTTGGCCTCTTCAACGGTGTAGATACGGTGTTTGACATAGTTTCCGTTTGCAAAATCAGCCATTGAATTATAAATTTTAGAGCCGACTTTGAACGGATTGCCGTTTGATGATAAAATATCTTCACAATTTTTCTTATCCGTACAGGCCGCGCCGTTTGCAAACAAATCAAGCGTGGCATAATATTTTCCGCCGACTTCGAACGGTTTGCCTTGTGATGCGGCATTTAAAATCGCTTGACAATTGGCGGCGTCATCACACGCGGCATTGTGCGTCATCAAATCGGCTGTGGCATAAAGTTTGTCATCGATTTGATAAAATCCATTATCCATCGGGACATAATAACGGACATCATCGGCTTTGTTTTCACATGCGTCAACACCTTGTTTGCAATAGAGGGTAAATCCGTCAGGATATGCGGTTAATCTGCCCGGAATTGTTATTGAATCTCCCTTAATGACAACGCCAAAAGTCCCTCCAAGTGCTGTTATACCATCAAAAGCATCATATCCTATGATTGTGACAGACTCCGGAATGACAATGGTATCCAAGTTTTCGGCAGAGCAAAAAGCGTTAGATTTAATTTCTGTTACGGTATCCGGAATGTCGATATTAGTGATATTAGATCTCCAAAAAGCGCTGTCTCCGATTGAGGTAATGTTTCCTGTG
>CACXFX010000032.1 GCA_902767055.1 uncultured Pseudomonadota bacterium | reverse complement strand
TGATGTGTTTGATAAATCGCTTTTCCATGGCGGGGCATATGCGGTGTCTGTTTCTTTGTTGGATGTATCAAACAGAGCCGTAATAGAGAAAGAAGTAACCCTGAATGTTGCAAAGAATATTTTGGTTGATGCCGAGATGTTTCGTGCGTACGATATGTCAACTAAACAGGGTTGGCTTCCGATTGTAGACCGAAACTTTGGCTCCGGTAGCATTTCAATTGCTGCGTTTATTGCAAATACGGTCAATGAAGCAATTATGGAAAGTGACGTTGAGATACCGGGTACACTTAGTGTTTTAGCCAATTATATAGGTAGAACCGAAGAATCTGTTTCCGCATCGGGAACGCAAAAAGGCGCTAAGCAAGGACAAGCGGCTTTTCTCGGGAACATATATAAATTCTTCTTTGACATGTTTAAAATGAAACTCGGTAAAGATGTAAGCACGCTTTATTCAAGATCAGATGAAAATTTCAGTAAAATAAAAATCAGCGGAGCAGTCGGCTTTTCGCTTGATGATGTTCAAAATAACGCTTTTATAGGTAATAAAGAAAAAGGTATTAAACCAGAGATAAAAGCAGGTAATGTTGCCGTAGAGGCAAATTTACTGGATAATAAGAGCTTGCTTGCCGTATCAAGTGCAGCGTCGAAAGGCGCAACCTCTGTTTCAGGTGCAATTGCGGTTAATCTTAAAGACCTCAGTTCAAATGCAAATGCCTATGGTGATTTTGAAATAAAAGGAAATAGCTCTGATTATATAGCCGTTAAAAACAATGATTATGTTTTGTTACCGGATGGAACTAAGAGAACCGCTGAAAATCAGGGAGACAAAATACATTTTGATTATACATTTACCGTATATGAAGCAACAGAAGATAATGTTACGGAAAAAGAAGTAAACGGCGTAAAGAAAACATATATTACCTTGCCTGACGGAACCGAAATTGAAGGTAATATCGGAGACAAGGTTATCATACCTGAGGCCGGGCTGAGAATTTCGTCTGAAACAGTTGTAAAACACGGGTTAAGCCATAAAACATTTTACTCTGATATGGGTAAATATTTGGATAAGTTGTTTAATGTTACCATAAATGGTGCAGTTGGTGATATTGTAGATAAAATTATGAAGAATGACCCTGAATCCAGCATAAAATCAATAAATACGCAAGATGCCAGTGAGTATTTGGGCGCCACCAAAAAAGCCGGAGATATACAAAAAAGCATTGATGATGCCGGTAATATGAATTTCTTTAATGCAATCGGTTCCACTATAGGCTTAGAATACTTCTTTACTACTTTTGCAAATTCTACTGCATGGGCGGCATCAAAAGATCAGGAAACAACAGGATTTGCCGGCGCTTTTGCAGTTGCGATAAATAATACTGTTTCCAAGGCAATACTTGAAGACAATTCCAACGTAATATTTAAATCCCAAAATGACAACGGAAATACGTTAAAAGTGGATGCCTATACGAACAACCAAGTATGGTCGGGTGCAGGTAATGTGGATATATTGAATAATATTGACGAAACTATGGAGGGCTTAGGTGCTGTAGATGGTAGTGCAGGTGGTGCTTCTCTTTCATTTCAATGGTTAAGTCCGGAAACGACTGCCACTGTCGGGGAAAATGTAAAAGTTACGCAAGATAACAGCAATTATGGTGATGTTATTGTCAAAGCATACGACGAAACGGATGACGTTAATGCATCAGCGTCTAACGGTAATGCCGATGAAACCGGTATAGCCGGTGCTGTTTCGATTTCAGCAATCGTTGACGGTCAAGTCAAAGCATCAATTGAATCATCGGCTGAAATCAATGCGAGAGATATTTTAGTAGATGCAAATAAAGATTTAACTCACGTAAACGGCAACCTTGGAATATCCATAAGCCAAAATTCTATATCTGTCGGCATAGGGGTTAATTATGCCGAAGATGAAGTTGTGTCGTATATTGCAGGTGATGTAGAGGCTTCAAATGATGTAATAGTGAGTTCTGATTATGATAAGTTATTTGTCAACGGTGCTTTTAATATG
>CACXFX010000031.1 GCA_902767055.1 uncultured Pseudomonadota bacterium | reverse complement strand
TTTTTTATCCTTTCGTTTTATTTGTTTTGTGCCTGAATGGCGGTGATGGCAATTGTACCTATGATATCTTCGACCAATGCACCGCGCGATAAATCGTTAATCGGGGCATTGAGGCCTTGCAATATCGGTCCGTATGCTTCGCATCCGCCTAATCTTTGGAGTAATTTATAGCTGATGTTGCCCGTGTTTAAGTCAGGCACAATCAAAACATTGGCGCGGCCGGCAACGTCACTTTCGGGTGCTTTTTTGGCCGCAACGGTCATATCAAGTGCCGCATCGGCCTGAAGTTCGCCGTCAATTTTAATGTTTAAGGTATTGTAAGGTTCTGAGTTAATTGTTTGCAAAGCAAGTGCCGTCGCATTTTTGACTTTTTGAGGCGAATCGCCTTTGCCGGAACCTTTGGTTGAATAAGAGAGCATTGCCACATTCGGCTCGATACCGAACTGAACGGCGGAAACAGCCGCATTGACGGCAATGTCGGCCAATTCTTTTTCGCTCGGGTCAATCACCAAACCGCAATCCGATAGAATAAACGGGCGGTTTTTGGAGACCATAATGAAAAATGATGAAACGCCCATTGCGGGATTTTTGGATTTGATAATCTGCAGGGCAGGGCGCACCGTATCGGCGGTAGAATGATTGGCCCCCGATACCATACCGTCGGCATGGCCGGATTTCATCATCAAAGTGCCGAAATAATTGTAATTAAGGGCTGTTTTTTGAGCCTCATCTTCGCTCATGCCTTTGGCTTTTCTTAATTCAAATAAAAGAGAAGCATATTCTTTTAAGTGTTCTGATTTTTCGGGCTCAATGATTTGGATATCATCAAGGCTCCAGCCTTTTTGAG
Organism: uncultured Pseudomonadota bacterium; assembly: GCA_902767055.1. Lineage (GTDB taxonomy): Bacteria > Pseudomonadota > Alphaproteobacteria > RF32 > CAG-239 > UBA1254. Next base: position 1,471 of record CACXFX010000031.1, on the reverse strand, counting down.
CAAAAAACGATTCGATTTTTTTCTTATCGCCTAAAATAACAAGGCGCGCCATTTTTTGGTTGGCGGCTAAATGTGCGGCCTCTAAAACGCGGGCGTCTTCGCCTTCGGGTAAAACAATCGTTTTGATATCTTGCTTTGCCTTTTCGATCAAAGAATTTAAATACGGACTTAACATCAAATTTCCTTTTGGTTGAATAATAAACTTTGCGCGCAGTTAAACACAAAAGAGGATGAAAGTCCATAAAAAAATTTGATTTTTTCTTAGGTATTTTTTTTAACGATATTTTATCGAGATGCGGTTTTTATCAGCGGCGACGCGGTTGGATTCGTCAAGGGTGTAGATGCGTTTGCCTTATTATAAATTCTTTAGCGCCATTGCCTCAAGGGATTTGAGTTTGTCGCGGTAAAGCATTGCTTGTTCAAATTCAAGGTTCAAGGCCGCTTCTTTCATCAGTTTTGTATATTCTTTGATTTGTTTTTCAATGTTTTTAACTTCTTCGGTTGTCGGCAAAGCGTTCTTGTCAAGTTGCGTTTCGGTCATTTCGGACAGGGTTGTTGAAATGCTTTTTTGAATGGTTTTCGGGGTGATGTTATGTTCTTTGTTATATTTTATTTGTTTTTCACGGCGGCGGTTTGTTTCTTCCATCGCAAATTTGATGGAATCGGTTATTTTATCGGCATATAAAATCACTCTGCCGTGTGCGTTTCGTGCCGCGCGGCCGATGGTTTGTATCAGCGAGCGTGTGGAGCGTAAAAAGCCCTCTTTATCGGCATCCAAAATCGCCACAAGCGAACATTCCGGAATATCCAAGCCCTCGCGAAGTAAGTTGATGCCGACTAAAACATCAAACACGCCAAGTCTTAAATCACGGATAATTTCAATACGCTCTAACGTGTCAATATCCGAGTGCATATAGCGCACTTTTATCCCATTTTCATGAAAGTATTCGGTCAAATCCTCGGCCATTTTTTTGGTCAATGTTGTGACTAAAACGCGTTCGCCTTTTTGGGCGGTTATGTGGCACTCATGCATCAAATCATCAATTTGCGTTGAGGCCGGCCTGATGATACATTCGGGGTCTGTCAGGCCGGTCGGACGAATGACCTGCTCGGCAAAGGTGCCCCCGCTTTGCTCTAATTCCCAATCACCCGGGGTGGCCGAAACAAAGATGGTCTGCGGGCGCATTTTATCCCATTCCTCAAATTTTAAGGGTCTGTTGTCTAAGCAAGATGGCAATCTGAAACCGTAGTCGGCCAAGGTCGATTTACGGTTAAAATCGCCGCGGTACATCGCCCCGATTTGCGGCACGGAAATATGGCTTTCATCAATAAATAAAATGGCGTTTTTGGGCAGATATTCAAAAAGGGTCGGCGGTGGCTCGCCGGGATTTCTTCCCGTTAAATAGCGCGAATAATTTTCAATGCCTTTGCAATGTCCGGTTGATTCAATCATCTCTAAATCGAATCGTGT
>CACXFX010000030.1 GCA_902767055.1 uncultured Pseudomonadota bacterium | reverse complement strand
GGGATTTGAACCCACGGAGTGAGTGGGTTCGGAATCGAACGAAAGGTACACTAAAGTGTACCGATCGGCGAAGCCGATGAGTGAAGATGAGCAAGCATTGCGCTAGCAATGTCGCGCTCCACTAATGTCATGCCGAACTTGTTTCGGCATCCCAGGATCCCTTCTTTTATTGTCATCCCGAAATCGAAGGTGAGCAAGCATTGCGAAGCAATGTCGCGCTCCATCCCACTCTGTCCGCCAACAAAAAAACCTCCTAAAAAGGAGGCATTTTTCGTTGGTGGGTGTGGCTGGACTCGAACCAGCGACCTCTACGATGTGAACGTAGCGCTCTAACCACCTGAGCTACACACCCGAAAGTGAGGCTTTATTAACATAATTTTTTTTTGATGGCAAGCATTTTTTTAAATTTTTGTAAAAACATTTCAGGCTAAAGTGTATAAATCGTAAATCGGCTTGAAACAATGCCAAACTTTTATATACTTTAAGGTAATACGTATTGGAGAATATCTGATGATAAAATTCTTAAAAATTTTAGCGCTTCTTTTGATTTGGACGGCAGCCGGCGTCGGCGCGGCCTACTACTTTGGCGGTCAACCGCTTGTGACATATTATCCCGACGGCAAAATCAGAACTTCGACACCTCGACGCTTTTTCATCCCGAACGGCTTGGCCACGGTCTATCATTCCAACGGCACCATCTCTGAACAGTATACATACGTTGACGGCGTTAAAAGCGGCATCGGATATATCTATTTTGCCGGCCAGCGCTTAAAAGTCAATTATGAAAAAGGTGTACTCTCAGGTCCGGCAACTTTTGAAAATACGGCTTTGTTTAAGGATAAACTCAAACCGACCATTACCTTTTTACCTCAAAATATGCTTCAAGTCGCTTTGAATAAAGATGATTTAAGAATCAATTTTAAGGCCGAGCGTTTATGTAAAGATGAAATTTTGGTTGCACATATCCAACAGTATACTTCGGATTTTGAAAAAGCAAAACTCAAAGATGTCTTGGCTTGCCTTGCTTTTGAAAACGGCAATTTTATTCAACAAAACTTCCGTTGCTCATTTAACGGAGATTACCGTTATCCTGCTTTGAAAAAAGATTTGACTTTCAACTGCAATTTTCCTTATCAAAGCGAAAGCGTACTTTCCGGTATTGAAAACCTTCAGGTTGCGGGTAATTATGCTTTAAGTGATGATAAACTTTCGGTTGAAATTTTTGATCCGCAAAAACCGACAAGTAAAATGGTTTCATCTTACGGCGGCATCAATAAAATGATACAGGGTATTTCTCAAATGCTGATTAATGCAAAGCCCGAAAAATATCCGCCTCAAATTGTTTCATTAATGTTTGAATACCTCACTTTTTCAAATGCTTATTTGATGCTAAACGATCAAAAAATTTGGGACGTTTCCGGTGATTTTAATATGATGCGCGGTTTTTCAGACCCTTATTATATTTCCTCATATATGGACGATCAGATTACGTCACAATTTAAGGTCGACCAATCGGGCGCCAACTTAAAAGCGCTTTATCCGATTGGTAAAAAACCGATGTTTTTACTTGGACTTCGCGTTGATGAAGCTTTCAAAACAAGGTATCAGGCTTTAGCAAAAGAAGTTTTACAAGTTTTATCATCAAACTTTGATTCAAATACCTCGCAAACATCAAATTTAATAGCTGATATATCCGAGTACTTTGATGATTTTTCAAGTTTGATTAAAAATGTATATACCACCCTTTACGACAACAATGGCCAAAAAGTGATTTCCGCGGTTATCGCGCCGAAGCCCGATCTTGAAAGCTCAGATTTAACTGCTGCGCCGTTGATGTCTTTTTCAAGTGTTGTGACACTTTATGAAAATAACCAACCTGTCCATCAGGTTACGGGAGATTTTGAACAAGGCTTTTTAATCGACGGACGCAAATCCACTGAAGAAGAGGTTTTTGCCCTCCTTGGAAATGAACATGTTTTAGCTGTTTTACAAGACATCGGTGAAGAGCTTGACCAAAAATTTGCCCCGATGATTGAAAACGGCCAGCTTTTTGATAATCAAACCGCTGTGGATCCTTTCCTTTTGGGATTATATCTCGGATATATGCAGTTTAACCCGAAAGTACAAGAAGAAATATCACTATCGGATGAAGTCGACACAATTGCTCAAAACATCCGTACACTCTATGCCGACAATGAAAGCTATGAGGGCTTAACCGAGGATATTGCTATTGAATACGGGTCTGTTCCCGAAGAGATGCTCAGTGATGAAGATAACGCTATTTATCACCCTTACGGGGGCCTTGTCTACATCCACACAGATGCCGCAAGCAAAGACGGCTATGACGGAGAGGCTTTTGTGATTACTTTAGATAATTTACCATCCGAGATATGTATCGATCTTGCGACAAAACAATGGGATCCGGCCAATGACGGCTTTATCGGCGTTGCTGCCACGGCAAATGATTTTGCGGATGTGTCGGCGGCTTATATCGACGAAGTTTTTGAAGGTCGTCCGGCCGGCATGCCATACGACACGCAGGCGGCCGCAAGCGCTTGCGGCGCGACGGATACAGCCTCAGTCGCCTTCAAATTCTATTAAGTAAACACAAATATCTGCTTTATTTTTTATTTTCACGCGTTATAATAAGCTTTATGATTGAAAAAGAATTTAAAGTTGAAAGTCCGTTTGAGCCATCGGGGGATCAACCCGAAGCCATTAAAGAGCTTGTCCAAGGTTTAAAAGACGGCGTCAAAAATCAGGTTTTACTCGGCGTGACAGGTTCAGGCAAAACATTTACAATGGCCAAAATCATTGAGGCGGCAAAGCGCCCGGCTCTTATTATGGCGCCAAACAAAATTTTGGCCGCCCAGCTTTATTCCGAAATG
>CACXFX010000029.1 GCA_902767055.1 uncultured Pseudomonadota bacterium | reverse complement strand
GCACGGGCAGCTTTATCGAAACTATTGGGTACGCTTGTTTATGAAAACGGCAGAAGTTGTCAAACACGACAATATTGATGTGCCGGATTTGAAAAACTTAATTTCAATCGTTAATTCGGGGCGTCTTTGCGTGATTTTCCCCGAAGGGCGGATGACTACAAACGGCAATATTATGAAGATTTATGAGTCGGCGGGGCTTCTCGCGGATAAAACCGATTCGCCGGTTATTCCGATTTGGATTAACGGTTTGCAGTATTGCCATTTTTCAAAAACTGGCGGAAGGTTGCCGCACCGTTATTTTCCGCATGTCAAAATTGTGGTTGATGCGCCTCGGCCGCTGAAATTGAAAGACGAGCTTCGTCATCAACGTAATCATATTTCAAATGAAATTTATATGATTATGCGTGAGCAGATGTTTGAATCGATTTATGATAAAAAATTGACTGTTTTTACACAGTTGATTAAAGCTTCTAAAATTCACGCCAAGAGATGTTTCGGTTTGCGTCGTCCGTATGTTTTGGAAGATATCACCAGAAAGCCGAAGACTTTTAAAGATATTATGCTGGCATCATATGTTTTGGGACGCTATTTTTCTAAAATTTCAACACATCAGGAACCGATTGGGGTGATGCTGCCGAATTCGGCTGCCGCAATTTGTACCTTTTTCGGGCTTAATGCGTATGGTCAAGTGCCTGTGATGGTTAATTTTTCCGCAGGGCCTCAAAATGTGACAAGCGGATTGAAAACAGCAGAGGCAAAAAAAGTCATTACATCAAAGATGTTTGTCAAAAAAGCGGGGCTTGAATCCCTTATCCAAGCGATTAAAGACGATGGCGTTGAAGTAATTTATTTGGAAGAAGTGGGTAAATCTGTTTCTGTTTTTGCTAAGATTTTAGCGCTGTTGCAGTATAAGGTGAAATATGTGCCTTATAAAGCAACCCCTGAAGACAGAGCCGTCATTTTATTTACTTCCGGTTCTGAAGGAGCGCCGAAAGCCGTTGTTCTTTCAAACAAAAACGTGATTTCAAATGTTTGGCAGATTGCAACTTTTGAAACATTAAATACGCGCGACGTTGTAATGAATTCAATGCCTGTTTTCCACAGCTTTGGTCTTGTGCTCGGGACGTTGTATGTTTTGTATCAGGGTGCAAGGGTGTTTCTTTATCCGTCACCGCTGCATTTCCGTGTTATCAGTGATTTGCTTTATGAGCTTAATGCGACCGTTATGATCGGTACGGATACATTTTTCCGCAGTTATGCTAAAATTGCTCATCCGCTTGATTTCGGGTCACTTCGTTTGTGTTATGCCGGTGCCGAGGGTGTTAAGCTTGATACGCGTAATTTGTTAAACGAGAGGTTAGGGGCTCGTTTAATGGAATGTTATGGTACGACGGAGTGCTCGCCTGCTGTTGCCGGTAACAATATGGTGTTTAATAAATTCGGCACAATCGGCAAGCTTTGTCCGGGTATGGAATGCCGTTTGGAAAAGGTTGACGGTATTGAAAACGGTGGTGAATTGGTGGTTAAAGGCCCCAACGTGATGGCCGGATATATTTTTGCCGATCATCCGGGTGTTTTGGTGCCGCCGCATAATGGTTGGTATCATACGGGTGATGTGGTTGAGATTGATGAAATCGGCTTTATCAAAATCAAAGATCGTATCAAACGTTTTGCAAAAATCGGCGGTGAAATGGTCTCTTTGAAAGCTGTTGAAAATATGATTAACAGTGCGTTTGTCGGTAAAGATGACTTTTGTTGCGGCGTGGTTGCCATTCCGCATGAGCAAAAAGGTGAACAGATTATTCTTGTCACCAATGAAAAAAGTTTGACGACAGAGATGCTTCGCGAGTTTATCAAGCAAAACGGTTATCCGGAGCTTTATTTGCCACGTCAAATTATTTACAAAGACAAAATTCCGACATCGGCAACCGGTAAAGTTGATAATGTTACGTTGAAAAAAGAAGTGCTGGCTGAGATTGAAAAAACAGCATAGACCGATTGCAGAACTTATTTTATTTCGGGCAGGGTATTTTCCTGTCCGATTTTTTTTGTTTTTTTTGACAAATTTTATTTGACAAATTAAAAAAAATGATATACAATCAGAAAAAATAAATAATGTAATAAGGAGATATCAAATGGGATTTTTAAATAGACTTTTCAAAAAAGAAGATAAAAAACAGGAAGTTCGGAAAGTGCCTGTTGAAGCGAAAAAAGTAAATGTTCCATATACAGGACAGAAATCTTGGTATGTCGGAGATCATATAAAAAGGTATGGCTTTTATGTAAATGGTGTTTTGCTCGGAACACCTTCAATACATCTAAATACAAAGTCCGGTGAGTATAACAGACAGATGGTTTTGTTAAAAGAGGCTCAAGAAGCAATCAAAATGGGAGATGAGGCTAAATTAGGCGAGTTAACAAAACGCGCCAGACATGAAGCTTCATTGTTGAAAAAAGATGAGTTTAAGACACTCGTAAAGGAAGCCTATACAAAAGCTCAAGAAACAGGATTGACATATGAAAGTCCCGAGTATCGGCTTGCTTTCAGTAAAGTTATGGAAAAAGCAAAAGATATGCAACCTGAGGCAAATCAAAGGTTTGCTGAAGTAGCTGAAAAAATGCATAAAGATGATGTGAAAGAAGCTCCTCTTGCTGGCAAACCTACCATTCAAAAGGCGGAATTGTCGACAGAACAAATTCTTTCTAAAGGAAAAGATTCGCGCGTAATTGATCTTTAGAATTGATAACATCAAATGCTTTGAACCACTGGCGTTAGCCAGTGGAAAGCGGATTCCAAGCCGACTTTCAGTTGGATTGGCAAACGTAGTTTGAAGGGAACTTTAGATGCTTTCGGCGTTAGTCGGATGGTTCTTCATATAAAAGAGCTCGCCGTTGTTTTCGGCGGGTTTTTATATACCTGAAAATATAACAGAAAATAAATTTGTTGCAGAAAAAATTTTAAATATCATTTTTTTCTTGACTTTGGTTGGGAAACTGTCATAAACTGTAACAAATTTTGAATATGGAGAAGATTATGGCGAAGAAAAAAGTTTTGTGGATTTTGATTGATAACCGTATGGGCAGTGTCGGTCAGGCAAGAGGAATTGCCCAACAGCTTAATGAATCACACTTTGATGTGATTGAAAAAAAATTGGAATATACAAAACTTTCCGGTTTGCCGAATTTTGTGCGTTCAAAGACTTTGTTGGGGGTGACTTCTGCTAGTAAAGACGGTATTTGTGCGCCGTGGCCGGATGTTGTGATGTCAATCAGCCGTCGTACGGTTCCCGTGGCACGGTATATCAAAAAACAAAGTCCCGAAACTAAATTAGTGCAGTTGATGTATCCGGGCGAAACGGGACTTAATGAGTTTTCGCTTGTCTTGTTGCCCGAGCATGATAAGGACAAACCTTTTCACAAAACTTTCAGATATCTGATTGGGGCGCCGCATCGTGTGACACCTTCTGTTTTGCTTGAGGCTAAAGAAAAATGGGCATCTGTTTTTAAGGATTTGCCTAAACCTTTGACGGCGGTGATTGTCGGCGGAAGCATCAAAAAAAGAGAGTTTTCGCTTGAAAATGCTAAG
>CACXFX010000028.1 GCA_902767055.1 uncultured Pseudomonadota bacterium | reverse complement strand
CCTTCTCTATTTTTATCATCATTTCTTACTCCTTTCATTAATATTGTATCTCTCCCAAGTCTCCTTGGGAGGGTTTTTTTTGTGTGATAAAAAAAAGCACCTTGAAGGGTGCTTTCTTTTTTAGAGGGTTACCAGATAAGGAGATTCAAACTCTTCAAAATCGGAAAAGCTTGAGAGGGATTTTTGTGGTGTGGACCCGTTAACTTCGCTTCGCTCATGGGGTGACAGGAAGGGTGCGTTGACGAGAAAAATAATTTGTAGAGATGCTGAGATCCTGAAACAAGTTCAGGATGACACGTAGTGTGTGGAGCGCGACATTGCTGGCGCAATGCTTGCTCATCTTCGATTCCAGGATGACATTAGGGGAAGGGATGACGGTATGGAAGGTGTGGTGTTTTTTCTTTAATTTCTTTCTTTTTTATTTGACTTATCTCTTCTTTTATGCTCTAATATTTTTGTAACCGGTTGGTTGCGGTGTCAGAAAAACGCCTTATAGATAAAACTCCTACAAAGGGAGTGGATGAGCTAAGCGCATTTTGCGACGAATAAGTCCGACTGAATCTATACAGTTTTTCTGCTCCCACTTTGGATGTTTTTTCAAAGTGATTTTTATTTTTTTCAAATACTTAAGGAGAATAAATATGCAAAAGATTTTTGAAATTTTTGGTTTAATGATGGTGCCGGTGGTTTGTTTAGCAGATGATAATGTGCCGAGTGGCACATGCGGTGAAAACTGTAACTGGAAAATTGAAGACGGAACTTTGAAAATTACAGGCGGCGCCGACGGTTCAATCGGTACAATGGATGCCGGAGCAAAATATATTGATGGTGTTTATACTTATATTCAACCTTGGAAAAATTATAAAGATGATTTTAATAAGGTTGATATACAAGGAGTTAGGAATGTAAGCAATGAAGCGTTTCATTATTTTTCGAACATAACGGATATTAAGATGGATGATAGTGTTAAGACCATTGGAGCATATGCTTTTTTTTCCGCCAAAATGAAAACGCTGGTTATTCCGGATTCGGTAACCGAAATTCATTATCAAGCTTTTTCAACAGAATACCCGTATTATGGTGTAGCAACGGATTTGGAGGAAATAGTTATTCCGGATTCTGTTGCTTTTGTCGGTGATACGGCATTCGGTCCAAATGAAAATCAACTTTCACAACTTAAAATTATTTGTAAAGGAGATCAGGAAAAATGCAAAAATGTTATGTCAGAATATAAATATTATAATGAAAATGAGCAATCTCGTTATAGCCAATTTTCTTTAGCGGATAATGTGCAAAAAGCGACTGCCAAATATTGCGATTCCCAAAACTTTTATTGGAACGGGGATGAATGTCTGCGAGAGCCTGATATGACGAAAAGAAAATGTTGTAATAATTGTAAAAACTTGAGCGGTTTATGTCATCGGCTTATTTATAGTGTTGAAGAAGCGAATAAGGTTGCTAAGCCGAGCGGTAATACGGTTAGGATTAAGTATCGATAATAAGGATGAGTGTTAAAAAAAATTGCTTTTGTGGGGTTGACAAGGTGTGTTGTTTTTGTTATAAGGCTCTCAAGGTCGTGTTCTCGGCTTTTATTTCAATCAAAATATAAGGTTCAAAAATGTACTTAAGAGAGTTAAAGCAAAAGTCTCCGAAAGAGCTTTTGACATGGGCTGAAGACTTGGGTGTCGAAGAAGCCTCAGCAATGCGTGTTCAAGATTTGGTCTTTGCCATTATGAATAAAATCGCAGATGGTGATGACGTTATATACGGTGACGGTATGATCGAAGTTTTGCCTGACGGATTTGGTTTTTTGCGTTCCGCCGAGTCAAATTATCTTGCCAGTGCCGATGATATTTATGTTTCGCCGCAACAGGTTAAACAATATTCGCTTCGTACCGGTGATACCGTCGAGGGCGAAATCAGAGCGCCGAAAGAAAACGAGCGTTATTTCGCATTGACTGCGGTTAATCGCATCAATTTTGAAGATCCGGAAAAATCAAAGTTGCGTGTCAATTTTGACAACTTAACCCCGCTTTATCCGACCGAAAAACTCAATTTTGATATTATTTGCGGTGAAAAAGATTATACGACGCGCGTGATTGATTTGATTTCCCCTCAGGGTAAGGGGCAACGCGGGTTGATTGTGGCGCCGCCGAGAACAGGTAAAACGGTAATGTTGCAAAATATTGCGCATGCCATTGCAGTCAACCATCCGGAAGTGCATTTGATGGTTTTATTAATCGATGAACGTCCGGAAGAAGTGACCGATATGACCCGATCCGTCAAAGGCGAAGTGATTTCATCAACGTTTGATGAGCCGGCGACTCGTCATGTTCAGGTTGCGGAATTGGTGATTGAAAAGGCAAAACGTTTGGTCGAAATGAAAAAAGATGTGGTGATTTTGCTTGATTCAATCACACGTTTAGGGCGCGCTTATAACGCGGTTGTGCCTTCTTCGGGTAAGGTTTTGACCGGTGGTGTTGATGCCAATGCTTTACAGCGTCCGAAGCGTCTTTTGGGTGCCGCGCGAAACGTTGAAGAAGGCGGATCTTTGACGATTATTGCGACCGCTTTGATTGATACAGGCTCAAAAATGGATGAAGTTATTTTTGAAGAATTCAAAGGTACCGGTAACTCTGAGATTATTTTGGATCGTAAATTGACCGATAAACGTCTTTTCCCGACGATTGATATTACGCGTTCGGGTACCAGAAAAGAAGAGTTGCTTGTCGATAAAGCGACACTCTCAAAAATGTGGGTTTTGCGCCGCGTGTTGATGCAGATGGGCATCACCGACGGTATGGAATTTTTGCTTGATAAATTGAGAGTTGCAAAAGATAACAAAGATTTCTTTGATCATATGAATTCTTAAAAAAAATAAGGCCTAAAAAATGCGTTTGATAGAAAATACCGCGGATTTGAAAAATCTTTGTGATGAATTGGGTGCGCAGGAATTTATTACTGTCGATACCGAATTTGTGCGTGAAAAAACATATTATCCGAAGCTTTGTCTGATACAGGTCGGATGGCGCGACGGGGCGGCGATTGTTGATCCGTTGGTCAAAGGTATGGACTTAACAGCGTTTTTTAATGTTTTGCAAAACAAAAACGTTTTGAAAGTTTTTCACAGTGCACGACAGGATATTGAAATTTTCTATCATTTGTCGGGTAAAACGCCATCGCCGATTTTTGATACGCAAATCGCCGCATCGGTTTGCGGTTTCGGTCGGTCAATCAGCTATGATATGTTGGTGCAGGGCGTTACAAAAACCGAGCTCGATAAATCTTCACGTTTGACGGATTGGTCGGTAAGGCCGCTTGATGAAAGTCAGCTTGAATACGCTTTGCGGGATGTGACGTTTTTAATTCCGTGTTATGATTATTTGAAGAAATATCTTAAAGATTATAACCGTGAACACTGGATTGATGATGAGACAAACGAGCTTTTGGACGAGGCTTATTATAAGCCGAATCCCGATAATGCTTGGCAAAAAATCAGGCATTCGGCGCACAGTGCTCACTTTTTGCTCATCTTAAAAGAGTTGGCTGCGTGGCGCGAAAAACGGGCGATGAAATATAATATCCCGAGAAAAAATATTATTCGTGATGAATTGTTGGTTGCGATTGCGGCGTCAACGCCTAAAACAAAAGATGATTTGAAAAAAGTCAGAAATATGCGCGCCGATATTGCTTCGGGCAAGATGGGAGATGAAATTTTGGCCGTTGTTGATGTTGCGCGGCACAAACCTGTTGAGCCTGATTTAAGGAAAATCGATCGCGAAAAAAGAGTTAAAATTCCATGCGGTGCGGCCGCTTTGATGGAAGTGTTAAAACTTCTTTTGAAAATCAAGTGCGAGCAGGAAGGTGTAATACAATCTGTTGTTGCCGACGATCAGAATATCAGAGATTTGGCTTGCGGTAACGACAAAGATAACCCCGTTTTGCAAGGTTGGCGCTATGAGCTGTTCGGCAAAGAGGCGCTTGCTTTCAGAAAGGGGCTCGGATACCTTTGTTATGACACGATAACAAAAAAAATCGTGGTCAACTTAAAAGACAAGAAAAAATAAGCAACTATTTTTCCCATAAATTTTAAGCCAAGTCAAATATTTTTTATACTTTGTGGGGAAGGTGGCCGTATATTGCTCCGCTGATGCAGTTTGGGAGTATCGAAAGCATATAAACCGCCAAACGCATTGCAAAAGGAAAAGCAATTAAGCCGGTATTTTTTTCAATGCCTTTGGCGATGATGGCGGCGGCTTGATCGGCTTCCATAAAAAACGGCATCGGACAGGTGTTTTTATCTGTAATACGCGAACGCACAAAACCGGGGCAAATGACATTTACCTGAATATCGTCTTTTTTCAAATCTTCGCGCAGAGCTTCGCCATAAGCTTTGATGCAGGCTTTTGATGCGCTGTAAGACGGACAGGACGGCAAGCCGTGATAACCCGCAATCGAAGCTGTTATGGCAATAAT
>CACXFX010000027.1 GCA_902767055.1 uncultured Pseudomonadota bacterium | reverse complement strand
CGCCGTTGAGCGCCATGCTGATTTGTTTTATTTCGCTTTTCTTTTTGGAAAATGTTTTTCAGCTGACGGTTTTTATTCATTAGCGGTGCGTCGTCTGCACATGTTTTTTTCATAAAAATGTATCTAAGGCCGATAAGATTTCGTTAATGGCAAAATCGTCGTTTAAGCGGTGACCCGTATTTTTCAAAAGCTTGACAATGACGTCGTTTGTTTTGACGCGTTCGGCAATTTTGACGGCTTTGTGCCAGTCAACGGATGTATCCTGCATACCCTGTATCAAAACAATAGGGCAGAAAATGTCAATGCTTTCTTTATCTAAAACGAGATTTTCATTGCCGCTGTCAATTAAGCGTTTTGTCACCGTAAAAGTGATATTTTGTCCGGGGTATGAGATTTTGCCAAATTTTTCCATCTCTTCAATTTGAGCGGGTGTGGCATATTTCATATGATCTATCGTAAAATCAGGTGCGGCGGCAAGACCGACAAGACCTTTGATGCGATCGGGGCGATTGATCGCGGCAATCATCGAGAGCCAGCCGCCCAATGATGAGCCGACGAGGACAATATCACCCTCGATATATTTATCGATAATTTCTAAAATTTGCGCTTTCCAGATATTGATGTCCGTTTCTTCAAAGCGTGCGGCATCAGAACCGTGTCCCGCAAGCTCGTAACGATACATCGCAATATCGTGCTTTAAGCACCATTTTTTAACTTCTTCGGGCTTTTTACCCCACGGGTCAGAGCAAAAACCGTGTGTATAAAGTATTGTAAATTTTTGCTTGTTGTCCGATTTTGGCATAAAATACTCAAAGTTTGTTGTAAATTCGGTGTCATAAGTGCGTGAAAGCATCGTGATATCCTTAATTAAAAAAAGTAAAACTAAATAGGACTATAAAATAAAAATGGTAAAAAAGAAAGAAAAAAAACCGGTTGTGTTGCAAGTCTTGCCGGAACTCAATCAAGGCGGTGTTGAATTAGGCACAATCGAAATTGCTTCAGAGCTCAAGAAAAAAGGAATTGAAAATTTTGTGGCTTCCGAAGGCGGGCGCATGGCCTATCAATTGGAACGCATGAAAGTCAAGCATTTTATATTGCCTTTAAAAACAAAAAATCCGTTCAAATGGTGGCTTAATTACAGACGGCTTGTGAAAATTATCAGGCAAAACGGGATAAATATCGTGCATGCCCGTTCTCGCGCGCCGGCGTGGAGTGCGTATTGGGCGGCCAAAAAGACAGGTGCCAAGTTTTTAACCACTTTTCACGGGACATACGGGCTTAAGCCGAGATGGCTGAAATTAAGGTACAATCGTGTGATGACGTATGGTGATTTGGTGATTGCGATTTCAAATCACATCAAACAGCACATTTTGAAAAACTATAAGTGCGATGAAAATAAAATTCGGTTAATTCATCGCTGTGTGAATATGGACAACTTTGATGTTTCCAAAATGACGGCCGAGCGCATGATTAAGTTAATGGAAGAGTATCATTTGCCCGAAGATAAAAAGATTATTCTGCTTATCGGGCGTTTAACCCGCTGGAAAGGTCAGCGATTGATGATTGACGCTTTGGAAAAAATCAAAGATACGGACTTTTTCTGTGTGTTTGTCGGTGATGATCAGGGGCGTACGTATTATACCGAAGAATTAAAAGAAGCTATTGCAAACAAAGGTATGGAAGGGCGTTTTGCCTTTATCAGAAACGTGACCGATGTACCGGCAATGATGATGATTTCGGATGTTGTGGTGTCTGCATCTTTAGAGCCGGAGGCATTTGGCAGAATCGCCGCGGAAGGTGAAGCGATGGGCAGAATCGTTGTGGCTTCGAACATCGGCGGGTCGCTTGAAAATTTAAAAGACGGTGTGACCGGCATGCATTTTAAGGCAGGTGATGCCGACAGTTTAGCCTCGGTTTTACGCTCGGCTTTAAGCATGTCAGAGGCGGAACGTAAAAAAATGGGTGAAGCGGCCATTGATTTTGTAAAAGAAAACTTTACAAAGCAAATAATGTGTGATAAAACACTGGCTGTTTATCACGAACTGGTAAACATGGATTAATTAAAAATTGAGGTTTAAAAAAATGATTAAAATTAAATTGCCTGACGGCAGTGAAATGGATATGAAAGAGGGCGTAAGCGGCTATGATGTTGCTTTTGCCATCTCTCAAGGACTTGCGAAAGCGGCCTTGGCGGTTAAAGTAAATGATAAATTGCAAGATTTGAAAACGCCGATTACAACCGATTCGACAGTCACAATCATTACCTCAAAAGACAAAGACGGGTTGCATATTTTGCGCCACTCGGCTTCGCATATCATGGCTGAGGCCGTCAAAGAATTATGGCCTGATGTTCAGGTCACCATCGGCCCTGCCATCGACAACGGTTTTTATTATGATTTTGCACGCAAAACGCCGTTTACGATTGAAGATTTTGAAAAAATCGAAGCCAAAATGCACGAGATTGTCAAACGCGATGAACAAATCGAACGTTTTGTTTTGCCGCGCAATGAAGCAATTAAGTTTTTTGAAGATAAAGGCGAGCATTATAAGGCCGAAATCATTAGGGATTTGCCTGAAGATGAGGTTATCTCGCTTTATCGTCAGGGTGATTTTACCGATCTTTGCCGCGGGCCTCACGTGCCGTCGACCGGCAAAGTCGGCGATGCTTTCAAATTGATGAAAGTGGCCGGTGCTTATTGGCGCGGTGATTCAAACAACGAAATGTTGCAGCGTATTTATGCCACGGCTTGGGCTGATAAAAAAGATTTGAAAGCGTATCTTGATATGCTTGAAGAAGCGGCAAAACGTGACCACAGAAAATTGGGCAAAGAGATGGATTTGTTCCATTTTGAGCCGGAGTATGCGCCGGGTGCCGTTTTTTGGCATGATAAAGGTTATAAAATTTATCGTAAATTGATCGAGTATATGCGCAATCGTCAGGAAAATAACGGTTATATCGAGATTTGTACGCCGCGTGTGATGGACCGCGTTTTGTGGGAAACTTCAGGGCACTGGGATAAATACGGTGCACACAACTATTCGGGGCAGACCGAAGATAAAAAATGGTTCTGCATTAAGCCGATGAATTGCCCGGGCGGACTTTTGGTTTATAAACAAGGTATCAAATCTTATCGTGATTTACCGCTTCGAATCGCCGAATTCGGCAAGGTCAACCGTTATGAGGCGTCGGGCGCTTTGATGGGGTTGATGCGGGTGCGTGAATTTACACAAGATGATGCGCACATTTTCTGCACCTTAGAGCAGATGGAAGAAGAATGCATCACGACCTTAAAGCTGATTTTGGATATTTACAAAGATTTTGGCTTTAATGAGGTTAAGATTTATCTTTCGACACGTCCGGACAGCATTTATCGTATCGGCAGTGATGAGGTTTGGGATATATGCGAAAATTCACTCGCCAATGCCTTGACATCTCACGGATATGAATATGAAATCAATCCGGGTGAAGGTGCTTTTTATGGCCCGAAGTTGGAATTTATCTTAAAAGATGCGATCGGGCGTGAATGGCAATGCGGTACAATTCAGGTTGATATGAATTTGCCGGAGCGCTTTGATATTTCGTACATCGGTGAAGACGGTGAAAAGCACAGACCGGTGATGTTGCACCGTGCATTGTTCGGTTCGATTGAGCGGTTTTTGGGTATTTTGATTGAAAACCATGCCGGTCATTTGCCGCTTTGGTTGTCGCCTTTGCAAGTGGTGGTTGCACCGGTTGTCGGTGAATTTGATGATTATGCATCTGAAGTCGTCAAAACTCTAAAACAAGCCGGTTTGTCCGCCGAAGCTGATTTAAGAAACGAAAAAATCAACTATAAAGTGCGCGAACACAGCCTTGCCAAAGTGCCGGTGATTGCGGTTGTCGG
>CACXFX010000026.1 GCA_902767055.1 uncultured Pseudomonadota bacterium | reverse complement strand
TTTTTTTCTAAAGGAGCGAAGAGCGACTGCAAGAAAAATTACAAAACAAGTGACCGACGAAAGCTTGAAAAGCTTTCTAGACCGATCCCCTTCAGCTCCACCAAATTTAGCACCGGAAGGTGCTTTTTTTTGTATTTTGAAAACCACCGGCTAGGCCGGTGGTCCAAAGCATTTGATGTTATCAAAATTGTTTTTTTTCAAGCAAAAGATAGGTGCTAGCATACCAACACCTCTTATTATTTGTATTTAGAAAACCGCTGATTTTCATCAGCGGATATGTAAGAAGGTATAAAAATTTTTAAGCTTGTGTGCGTTTGGTATCCGCACCTTTTTTCTTAACGTTGATTTTTTTATACTTTTGCTTTTCTTCTTTTGATTTCGGAATAAAGATATTTAATACACCGTTGTCATAATCAGCGTCCGCTAAAGCATAATCCAAATCAAGCGGCAAAGGAATCGTGCGCTTAAACATACCATAAGAAATTTCTTGAAAATAATTGTTGTTGCCCGTTTGTTCGGCCCTTTGTTCTTTTTGCCCCGAGATGGTCAGATAACCGTCATCCGAAATTTTAAGATCCAAATCGGCTTCGTTGATTCCGGGAATTTCGGCTGTGACCAAAACGGCATTTTTTTGTTCCGTCACGTCAATTTTGGGTTGTAAACCGGCCATTGTTTCGTTGCCAAAATCAAAAAAATAGTTCCAAAGGCTGCGCAAATCGTGCGTTTGAGTGGTGGCAGGCATCATACGTGTGCCTTCATCTTTTGGGGCTATATCTCTCATAAAATATACTCCTTTAAGATTAGTAATCCCACTCTTCTTTAATCTCAACAACCTCTTCATCCATCGGCTTGGTTTTATGAGCACATCCGCAGCCGCAAGAAGACTTTGCAGAAGATGCGCCGCTGTGCGTTGAAGATGTTGTTGAATTTGAAACGGAAGAGTCTTTTCATTGTCCTGCCCCGCGACATGAACACCTTCGCCCAAATTGGATTGTGTTGCATGATGATGGTTGAAAATACCCATTTTATACTCCTTTTTTTAATGTTAAAACAATTTGTATCAGTTGTTATGCAATCAAGTTGCCAACAAAAGATATATCTTAAAAAAAGGCTTTTGAAGATAAACCTTAGGATATTTTTTATCTCAATTATTACCGATATTTTATCGATACACGATTTTTATCACCTGCAACGGCATTGGCTTCATCAATGGTATAGATGCGCTTTTTGATGTAATTGGCATTTTTTAAATCTTTAAGCGAGGTATAAAATTTGCCGTTAAACTCAAAATCAAGACCATTTTTTGCTTTTAATGCTATTTCATCGCATTGACTCTTAGATTGGCATGAAATGCCTTTGGCTAAGAGATTGGCATCGGCATAGTATGTTTCGTCGACATTATAAACGCCTGTCGTTTCATCTTTGGTAAAATATTTAAGTTTACCGACATAATCACTGTTGTTTTGTGAGATTAAATCACGGCAACGATTTTGTGATGTGTCTTCGCAATATATTTCAAGGTTTGTTGTACCATAAAAAGCATTTGAGCCTATACTTTCAAGATTACTGCCTAAAATGATTTTTGATGCTTGAGCATATTCAAAAGCCCACTCTCCAATATATTCGACCGAATCCGGGATAACAAGAGAATCAGTGTTGGTATATGCCAATCCCATATCATAAATATATTTGACCGTTGAAGGTATTTCAAAATTTTGTAGATCTGAAAAAACTTCCTGACCAAATGATTCAATCGGCGCAGTGATGGACATATCTTTAAGATTTGTAAAACCATAAACAGAGCATCCGCTGATATTTTTGAGGTTTCCGCCGATATCAACATATTCGATTTTTTCATCATAATCAGCCCATGGTGCATTAGTTCGGTATCTACCTTGATTCTCGTCTAAATATCCCCCAAAGATTTCAGCCATATAACCATCTCCTGAAATGTTTAGAGTATGTGTTTTTTCATCATAATTCCAGACGCAACTTGATGTGTATGCTCCGTTTTCATCTTTCGGTCCGCAATTGCCGGATGTTTGCGCATGTGTATTAAAGCTTAAAACAAGACTTAAAATAAAGAGTAGTTTTTTCATATATTTTCTCCGTATTATTAAACAAAAAAAGGCCGCGTCTTTGATGAGCGGCGGGGAGTGAAATAATCATACAGATTGAAATGACTCCGATAGCCTTTAGAAAAAAATCCTGAACATCCGCCATCGGCTCCCCAACTGAAATTTCGGGGATAAATGTTGTTTTAAAATAAAAAAACAACACCAAAAAACAGTGTTATCCTCACTGCAATCTGTTAAAAGCTATTTCAAAGCCCCGTGCCCAACCGGACACTTGATAAAAGAGTTGCCTCTTTTATCTGTTTTTATTTTGCCATATGACATTGAAAATGTCAAACAAAAAATGCAAAAATGTACCAAACACTTCATTCAATAATGTTGACAACATTATTTTTTAAGCCTATTTTGAGGAAAAATATTCATTTGGGTTTTAAGGAAAATATATGGTTAAAGTTGTGACATTCGGTTGTCGTTTGAATGCCTTTGAGTCTGAAGTCATACAAGAAAAGCTTCATGCGTTTTCCGATGATTTAATCGTAGTCAATACCTGTGCCGTGACAAGCGAGGCTGAAAGACAATGCAGACAGGCCGTTCGCAAACTAAAAAAAGAAAACCCGAATGCCAGAATTGTGGTCACCGGTTGTTCTGCCGAAGTTCATGCCGATTCGTTTTTAAAAATGCAAGAAGTTGATCTTGTTTTGGGCAATAAAGAAAAAGCCGATATTGAAAAATATCTTGCTCTTAGCGATGGTGTGAAGGTCAAATCGGGCAATATTATGGAGGAAAATCGTATCGACGGATATATGATTACCGGGTTTGAGGGTCGTCAAAAAGCTTTTGTGCAGATACAGCAGGGGTGCAATCATCGTTGTACGTATTGTATTGTCCCTTATGCCAGAGGAAAATCGCGATCGGCGCCGATTGAAGATGTTGTTGCGCAAGTCAAGGTTTTGGTTCAAAACGGACTGACAAAAATCTGTTTAACCGGTGTGGATATATGCTCATATCAATACGGACTTTCAAATGTTGTACGCGCACTGTTGGAAAATGTCCCCGATTTGACGGAGCTTTCATTCGGTTCGCTTGATCCGGCTGCGGTTGATGATGATTTGATTGCCTTAATCGGTGAAAATCAAAAGATTCTACCTTATTTTCACCTTTCCGTACAATCGGGGGATGATTTTGTTTTAAAAAAAATGGCGCGTCGCCACAGAAGAGCGGACGTCATTGATTTGTGCAACAAAATCAGAAATTTAAGAAAAGATGCGACTTTCGGTGCTGATTTTATTTGCGGTTTTCCGTTTGAAACAGATGAAGCTTTCGAAAACACATGTAAGTTGGTTGATGAGGCCGGTATTGACAAACTGCACGTTTTTCCGTATTGTGAGCGCGATGGCACTTTGGCGGCAAAAATGGAACAGATTGACATGCATATTCGTCGCCGTCGTGCTGAAGTTTTACGTAATTTGAGAAAGAATATAAAATGATTAATTTTTTTGAAAAACTCGGTTTGGGATTGAAGAAAACATCTGATAAAATTTCAGAGGGTATCAAAGATATTGTATTAAGAAAAAAAGTCGATGATGCTTTGCTTGAAGAACTTGAAGAGCTTTTGATTTCAGCAGATATCGGTGTTCAGGCAAGTAGCGAAATTATCAAAGATTTTTCTGATAAAAAATTTGATAAAGAAGTCGATCAAACAGAAATTAAAGAGGCCTTGTCACAAAAAATTGCCGAGCTTTTAAGACCGCTTGAGGCAAATTTTGAGGTAGAGGGAAAAAAGCCATACGTTGTTTTAATGGTTGGGGTCAATGGTGCGGGGAAAACGACAACAATCGGTAAACTCGGCGCTCAATTGGTCGCTCAAGGTAAAAAAGTTTCATTTATTGCGGGGGATACATTCCGTGCCGCTGCGGTGGAACAGCTGCAAGCGTGGGGTTTTCGCACGAACGCACATGTGTTTAAGGCAGATTTCGGTGCGGACAGTGCAGGCCTGTGCTATGACAGCTTAAACGCGGCTATCAAACGTGGTGATGATGTGGTTTTTATCGATACGGCAGGACGATTGCAAAATAAAACGGGGTTGATGGAAGAGCTCAAAAAAATTGTCCGCGTCATTAAAAAAGTCATACCTGATGCGCCGCATTTGACACTTTTAAGCCTGGATGCAACGACGGGGCAAAATGCTGTCAGCCAAGTTGAAGTTTTTAAACAAATTGTTGATGTCAACGGCCTTGTCGTTACAAAATTGGACGGCAGCTCAAAGGGAGGCATCTTAGCAATGATTGCCAAAGAAAATCCGACTCCCGTTTATTTTATCGGCATCGGCGAAAAAGTCGAAGATTTGGATGTTTTCAAAGCTGACGATTATGCCAAAAATTTAATCGGGTTATAAAGTAAAAAACTCTGTCATTATTTGTAACAAAATATGTTGTTATGTTATCGCCCAAAGGCATTTTTTTGCTTGGCAATATGCAAAAAACCTTTATAATGCGACTATTGTTTGTGTATTTGATGACGGACTTTTATGTGCTTTTTTAAAAAAATTTCAAAATCGGTGTATGCCACACGTATCGCAAGTTTTTTTTGCTATTGGTACGTGCGTTTTGTGGCTTTGACAACCCGTTGGGAAAAGCGCGATATTAATGTTTTTTATGAAAATCTGGCAGAGCATAAAGCTGTTATTTTTGTTGCATGGCACGGGCGTATCGCATTTGCCCCTTATTTTTGGAACAGGTGTTCAAAGTTATCGGCACTTGTGTCGCCACATCGCGACGGACAGCTTATTGCCGGGTTGCTTAAACGTTTCGGAATTGAAAATATCAGCGGCTCGACGAATGAACATCCGCGTGCGGCGGCGGTCAAATTGCTTCGTGAACTTAAGAATAATGCGAGTATTGCAATTATTCCGGATGGTCCGCGCGGTCCGTCGATGACAATGTCGATGAGTCCGATTTATTATGCTAAAACAACAGGCAAACCGATTATCGGGATGACTTATTCTATCGCAAATTCAAAAATTTTGGGTAAGAGTTGGGATCAGATGATGTTACCGCTTCCGTTTCAAAAAGGGATTGTCGCCGTAACAAAGCCGTTTTTTATACCTAAAAATACGCCAAAAGAAAAATTGGAAGATTATCGTCAACAAATTGAAGATGAGATGAACAACTTAACCTGGCAACTGGACAGAGAATTAAATTTACCCAAAATCACAAAGGGGAATCTACCTCGCAAAAGGATAAAACAATAACAAAGAAAGGACTAAGAAATGCTCTTAAAATTCTATAAAGCTGTACTTACCATGATGTATCCTCTGGCGCTTAATCGCTATATCGAAAAGCGCAAAAAGAACGGGAAAGAGGATTTGAACCGCTTCAATGAGCGTATCAGCAAAGCTTCGATGCCTCGCCCGAAAGGAAAGTTGATTTGGATGCATGGTGCTTCGGTTGGCGAGGCGGTATCAATGTTGCCTTTAATCACAAAACTTTTGGAAATTTATCCCGATTTACATATTATGGTCACGACGGGGACAGTTACCTCTGCCGAAGTGATGGCCAAAAGATTGCCCGATCGTGCATTTCATCAGTATTTTCCGCTTGAACATCCGCTTTATGCCGCACGTTTTATTCGTCACTGGAAACCGGAT
The DNA here is from genome assembly GCA_902767055.1 of uncultured Pseudomonadota bacterium. Classification (GTDB taxonomy): domain Bacteria; phylum Pseudomonadota; class Alphaproteobacteria; order RF32; family CAG-239; genus UBA1254. The sequence continues at coordinate 2,087 of CACXFX010000026.1, read as the reverse complement.
TTGGTTTTGTGGTTTGAGTCTGAATTTTGGCCGGCAATGCTCTCGACGATCAAACGTCGCAATATTCCGTTGATTTTGGTCAATGGGCGTGTGTCGAATAAATCTTTTCGTCGTTGGCAACAGTTTGAATTCGCCATTCGTCAAATTTTGGATTGTTTTACCTTGTGTCTTGGCCAGTCGGATGAGGATACACGCCGTCTTCAAGTTCTGGGTGCCAAAAAAACGGCAAGTCTCGGTAATCTAAAATATGCAGGTTTACCGCTTCCGGTGGACGAGGCTAAAAAAGCAAAATTACAAGCATGGTTTGAAGGGCGGCCCGTTTGGCTTGTGTCTTCGACTCATGATGATGAGGAAGCGAAAATCGGACGTTTTTTAAAAGATTTGGCCAAAAAAGTACCGAATTTACTGACGGTTATTGTACCACGTCATCCGCACAGAGGTATTGAAATCCAAGAAAAACTTAAAAATGACTATGGTCTTAATGTTGCACTTCGTTCCAAAGATGAAGAAATTACGCCTTCAACAGATGTTTATATCGCTGACACAATCGGTGAACTTGGTATTTTCTACGAGTTGATTAATATCGTATTTATCGGCGGTTCATTGATTCCCCACGGCGGACAAAACTTTATGGAACCCTCAAGATATAAAGATGCGACGATTGTCGGTCCGCATATGTTCAACTTTACCGATGCGATGAACAGAGCACGCAATGCAAATGCCGTCATTGAGGTCAATGACGTTTTGGAATTGATTGACAAAGTTCAAGAGCTTTTGAGTTATCCCGAACTTTTGGAAGAAAAGCGTAATCTTGCCTATAATTGGGCAACAAGCGAAGCCAAAGTTTTGGATGGTATTGTGGATACGGTTAAAGAATATTTGAAATAGTTTTTATTAAATGAAAACACCTCAATTTTGGAAAAGCAATAACGCATTTGGTTTTCTTTTAAGCCCGTTTGGCGCACTTTATGGTGCTTTAACGGCCTTGCGCTTAAAGCTCAAAAAGGGATACCAAGCTGATGTTCCGGTGATTTGCGTCGGTAACATTACGGCCGGCGGCGTCGGAAAAACGCCGATATCAATGGCACTCGGAGAGCTCTTAAAAAAACAGGGTAAAAACCCGTTTTTTATTTCACGCGGATATGGGGGTGTTTTAAGCGGTGTCTTGGTTGATAATAAAAAACACTCGCCGCGAGAGGTTGGCGATGAGCCTTTAATTTTAAGTCATGTTGCCCCGACGGTTGTTTGTCATGACAGAGCAAAAGCTGCAAAAATTGCCATTCAAAACGGAGCGGATATTTTGATTATGGATGATGGTTTTCAAAATCCGGGATTAAAAAAAGACGTTTCATTTTTGGTTTTTAACGGAGAACTCGGCATCGGCAACGGTAAAATTATTCCGGCCGGGCCGTTAAGAGAAAGCTTAAAATCCGGCTTAAAACGTGCGGATGCCGTTATTTTTATCGGTGAAGATAAAACAAAGCTTTTAGAAAAAATAGATAAGCCCGTACTAAAGGCAAATATTGTTGAACAAAAACCGGACTATCAAGGCTCTGTTGTCGCATTTGCCGGTATCGGGTATCCTCAAAAATTTTATAATTCACTCTTAAAATGCGGTTTAACAATTGAAAATGCGTATGATTTTGAAGATCATCATTTTTATACCAAGGATGAATTAAAGCATATATTAAAGAAGGCAAAAAAGAAAAATTTGCCGGTCTATACAACATCAAAAGACTATGTTAAAATTCCAAAAAATATGCAACATGATTTTAATGTTTTGCATATCAAGGCAGAGTTTGAAGATCAAAAAGCTTTGCTCAAATTTTTAAGATTTTAATTTTTTATTTGACTTTCAAATTTTTTTATGCCATCATAAAAGCGTAACCGAGATGGTTGCGGTGTTCACTAGACACGTCCGTCGTATAAAACTCCTTGATGAGGAGTTGTCGAGATAAGCGCAGATATGTGGCGAATAAGGCAAACTGTACGATGGCAGTTTAGTGGCTCCTCTTCCGTTTTGATTATTGAACGGAAATTTTTTAATTTAAATGAAGGATAAATGATATGAAAAAAACAGTACTTAT
>CACXFX010000025.1 GCA_902767055.1 uncultured Pseudomonadota bacterium | reverse complement strand
TATCTTATAATCACTTTTAGATAAAGATAACTGGAAACTTTCTTTATCTAAGAAAGAACCGAGAGGTTCGGGGCTGTCAGAGGCTCTTAATCAAGCGATACCCAAAATGGTGTCCGATTTTGGATGCTTTTTTAGGTTTAAATCCCCGCATTGGTTGGGGAGATTATGACGTATGTACAGGTTTTAAGCTAAAGGTCATGATAGTCATTACGCTTGATATGATTTCTGAACTCCCCAATCGTCTCAATATGAGATGATTTTTTTAAAAATAAAAGGAGAAAATATATGAAAAAAGAAAGATTTATCATCGTATTAATGATAACGGGGTTTATGACTTTTAATTCTTTGGCTGACGATTTGAATTGTGCAGCTGATGAAAACAGTACCTGCGAATGGCATTATGATGAAAACACACATACATTAACAATCACCGGTACAGGAAAGATGAAAGATTATGGCGCAGATTCTTTAAATGGTAATTACGATATTAGAGAAGAACGCCCGTGGCATAATATTATGGGAGATGTTCAAAATGTGGTTATATCCGGTCTATCCAATATTGGAGGCTTAGCTTTTATAGGTGCTAACTCTTTGTCATCTGTCACGATTCCTGAAGGTGTAAGCTCAATAGGTTATGGCTCATTTGCAAGTACAACAAATTTAACCTCGATTACTATTCCGGATACGGTCACATCTATCGCCACATCAGCTTTTTATGGTGACAACAAATTGGAAAGCATCTCGTTAAGTGAAAATTCAAGTTTGCAAACAATCGGCCGATATGCATTTTCAGGCTTAACAGCACTGACAGATTTATCTTTACCTGATGGGTTGCAGTCGATTGAAACAGGAGCATTTGAAGATGTAAACCATTTAACATCCCTTGTTGTTCCTGAAGGAACTGTGGTTTCGGAATACGCCTTTCCGAGAATGACAGCAGTCACAATTTATTGTACGGATGTTGATATGTGTTCTGGTTTTTATAAAAGTCATGTTGAACCTTATCTCAAAGACAAAAGCGGGCTTTTTGCTTTAACGGATGAAAACGGAGATATATTGGAAGATGTTAACGGCAATCCGATTTATTATTTATCGGCAAATGATATGACAGCTCAGAGCAATGCTTGTTTAGGCGGTTATCAGACTTGTGCCGAGCAAGCACTTCATAACAAAGCGCTGGCACTTTTAGAAAAAGGAACAGTGTGTCAAACGCTTGATACGTGCCAAGCACTTGTCAACACAGATTACAATGGCGATGTGATTAAGCTTGGCGGTAAAGATTATGCCTCACTTACGGATTTACTCAAAGGTAACAGTATGCCAAAGCGTATTTACACCATCGATGAAGCAAATCTTGTTGCCAAGCCAACGGGAAATACGGTGAGGATTAAGTATCGGTAAATCCTATATTACCAACACCGGATATATCACAAAATGATATATCCGGTGTTTTTTTATACGAAAAACCGAAAATTTTAGCGTACAAAAACGCATGCAAATTTTCGGTTTTCACAACGAACGATAAAAACTGCGGAGAATGAGGTAAATAATAAGATTCCCTTTTTCAAGCGACAGGAGTGTACGTATTGGTACATGACTTAGCTTGAAAAAGGGAATCTGTACTTAGTTACCCGTTATACGAGTTTTTATACAAGGTTTACCTTGCCGCCGGCTTTTTCCACTGCCTCAACAGCTGCTTTCGAAGCTGAATTGACTGAAATTGTTGCCGCACTTGTAATTGCACCGCGTGCAAGCAAGCGAACACCATCAAGCTTTTTCGTAATTAAACGGCAAGCAAGAAGTGTATCAACATTGATTTCGGCAGCGTTTAACTTACCGGCATCAATTGCTTTTTGAATGCTGTCCAAATTAACAACAGCATATTCAAGCGCAAAATGGTTTTTAAAACCACGCTTCGGCAATTGACGATAAATCGGCATCTGGCCGCCTTGAAAACCATGGATCGAAACGCCTGAACGTGATTTCTGACCTTTCTGACCACGGCCGGCTGTTTTGCCTTTACCGCTTGAGATACCGCGACCGACACGAATACGGTCTTTTCTGGCACCTGCATTATCTCTTAATTCATTAAGTTTCATTTTATTTCACCTAATTTAAATTTTAAAATATGTAAAGTCTCGTCATAAAACCTTTTGTTCTCAAACGAGACAAAGTCTCGTCATAAAACCTTGATAAGCGGGCTTGCTTTTGTCTGATTTGCGAGCGCGGTGTAGATAAAAACTACATAAGCGAGCAAATTGGGCAAAATGAAGCCCGCTTTGCAAGGTTTATTCCTCGACTTTAACGAGGTGGCTCACTTTCTTAATCATACCACGGATCGAAGGTGTATCTTCCAAAACCGAGGTGCGATTCATTTTATTTAAGCCAAGGCCGATTAAAGTTGCTCTTTGATCTTTCGGTTTGCCGATAGGGCTGGCGATTTGAGTAACTTTTATAGTTTTCTTTGCCATGGTTTAAGCCTCCTCTTTTTCCATTTTGCCACTTGCAGCATACTCACGGCGGCTGACAATATCACCAACCTTTTTACCGCGTTTTGCCGCAACCATACGAGGCGAATTGATTGACTGTAAGGCATCAAACGTTGCTTTAATCATGTTATAAGGATTGTTTGAACCCAATGATTTTGCAACAACGTCTTGTACACCCAAAGCCTCAAACACGGCACGCATCGGACCGCCGGCAATCACACCGGTACCGGCAGGCGCTGTTCTCAAAACGACCTTACCTGCGCCAAAACGGCCGGCAACATCGTGGTGAAGCGTTCTGCCTTCACGAAGCGGGATACGAACCATATTCTTTTTAGCTTCATTAGTTGCTTTAACAACGGCTTCAGGAACCTCAGCGGCTTTGCCGGAACCAAATCCGACACGCCCTTTTTGGTCACCGACAACAACAATTGCCGCAAAGCTCATTGTGCGTCCACCCTTAACTGTCTTAGCGACACGGTTAACATGAACAAGTTTTTCAACCAATTCTTCGATTTTTTCTTTTTTATTATTTTGACGATCAAAAGCCATCTTATTTCTCCTAGAATTTCAATCCGGCTTCACGTGCGCCATCAGCCAAAGCTTTGACACGACCGTGATAAATGTAGCCGCCTCTGTCGAAAACGACTTCACTTACACCGGTCTTAGCTGCACGTTCAGCAACGAGTTTGCCAATGAAGCCGGCGGCTTCAACCGTAGACGTCTTTTGCAAGGTGTTTCTGACTTCTTTATCAAGTGTTGATGCCGAAGCAACCGTCACACCTTTAACATCGTCAATGATTTGCGCATAGATGTGCTTACCGCTTCTGAAAACAGACAATCTTAATTTGCCGTTTGAAGCGTTTTTCAAAGCTGTTCTGACACGCGCCTTTCTTTTTTCAAACAATTTTTTTGGTGTATTCATTTGAATTAATCCCTATTTCTTCTTGCCTTCTTTACGACGGATATATTCGTTTTCATACTTTACACCTTTACCTTTGTAAGGTTCAGGCTTTCTGTATTTACGAATTTCGGCGGCGACTTGACCGACAAGTTGTTTGTCAACACCAAAAATTTTGATTTGTGTCGGCGACTCGCAAGAAATCTTGATACCTTGCGGTGCCGGAAAATCAACGTCATGTGAAAAGCCGAGCGAAAGCACAAGTTTTGTACCTTCCATACGAGCTTTATAACCAACGCCGACAAGTTCCAAATTCTTGGTATAGCCTTCAGAAACACCTTTGACCAAAGTGTTAATGTTGGCTCTCGTCGTACCCCATAAAGCACGAGCAGTCAAGCTCTGTGACAACGGGCTGACAACAACCTTGCCGTTTTCAATTTTTGCCGATACATGCGAATCGTCATATGAACAGCAAAGTTCACCTAATTTACCTTTAACGGTGACAACGTTAGATTTAATGTCAACGTTTACTCCCTCGGGGATATTGATCGGATATTTTCCAACTCTTGACATATTTTTTCCCCTTTAGAATACCTGACACAAAATTTCACCGCCGACATTGGCCTTTCTGGCATCATTGTCGCTCATCACACCTTGCGGTGTTGAAACGATTGAAATACCAAGACCGTTGTACACTCTCGGCAAGTCTTTCACGCTTGAATAAACGCGACGACCCGGCGTCGAAACACGGTAAATTTCAGTTATAACGGAAGCACCTTCAAAGTACTTTAATTTAATGTGAAGTTCATCAATTCCGGGTTTAACATTGACTTTTTCATAATCTTCAATGTAACCTTCTTTTTTCAAAACTTCCAGAACATTTTCACGCAAATTCGAAGCCGGTGAAATGACATCACTTTTCTTGGCTCTCTGTGCGTTTCTAATGCGTGTGAGCATATCGCCCAAAGGATCAGTCATAGACATATTTGTATCTCCTTTTACCAGCTAGATTTTACCAAACCGGGAATTTCGCCAAAGCTTGCCAAGTCTCTGAGCTCGACACGGCTTAAACCGAACTTCCTGTAATAACTACGTGAACGGCCTGTCAATTTGCAACGGTTACGAATTCTGATTTTAGCAGAATTACGCGGCATTGAGGCCAATTTCAAAGTTGCTTGGAATCTGTCTTCAGGTGAAGCATTTTTATCCATCACAACTTCTTTTAATTTTTGACGCCGATTAGCATACTTCTCGGACATCTTAACTCTTTTCAAGTTTCTATATACTGAACTTGTTTTTGACATCGTAAAATCTCCGCTTATTTCTTCAAAGGCATGTTAAACGAGGTCAGCAAATACTTTGCTTCCTCATCTGTCTTAGCTGTTGTGCAGATCACAATATCAAGACCTCTGACATCTTCAACTTTTTCGTAGTTGATTTCAGGGAAAACAATCTGCTCTTTAATACCGAAAGCAAAGTTTCCTTTACCGTCAAAGTTTTTGCCTGTGATACCATGAAAGTCTCTGATACGCGGCAAAGCGATATTGACCAATCTTTCCAAAAACTCATACATTTTTTCGGATCTTAATGTCACTTTGCAACCAATCGGCATACCTTCCCTTAATTTGAAAGTTGCAATTGATTTACGCGCAGCTGTCATTACAGGCTTTTGACCTGCAATAAGAGCAAGCTCATCCATCGCATTGTTCAGTTTTTTCTTATCGGTAACGGCAGCGCCGACACCCATATTCAAAACAATTTTCGTCAGCTTCGGAATCTCATGTGGGTTTTTGTAACCGAATTTTTCCACAAGAGATTTCTTTATGACGTCGTTGTATAATTTTTCAAAATTTGCCATAAAATTTTCTCCTATTTATCGATTACTTCACCGGTCTTACGTGCAACACGAACTTTATTGCCTTTGTCATCTTTATAGCCAACCTTTGAAGGTTTGCCGTTCGAGACAATAGCAACATTCGAAACATGTATTGCTGCTTCTTTGGTGACGATACCACCGGCCGACGTTTGGCTCGGTTTTGTATGTCTTTTAACCAGATTAACGCCCGAAACGATGACTTTAGAGACTTTCGGCATAGCTTTTAAAACTTCGCCTGTTTTGCCTTTATCATCACCTGAAATAACGATGACCTGATCACCTTTTTTAATTTTCATTTTGGGCATTATAATACCTCCGGTGCTAATGAAATGATTTTCATAAATTTCTTTGCGCGCAATTCTCTGGTCACAGGGCCAAAGATACGTGTGCCAATCGGCTCACCGTCTTTGTTGACCAAAACTGCGGCATTGCTGTCAAAACGAATGACACTGCCGTCTTTGCGACGAATATCGCTGGCCGTTCTAACAATCACGGCTTTGCAAACATCGCCCTTCTTAACGCGGCCTTTCGGCAAAGCGTCTTTGATTGAAACGACGATAATGTCACCCACTGTTGCATGCATTCTCTTGGACCCGCCAAGAACTTTGATGCACTGCACCTGACGCGCGCCGGAATTATCGGCGACATCAAGGTTGGTTTGCATTTGTATCATATTAATATTCCTTTATCTTAGGCGTTATCAACAAGTACAGTCCATGTTTTTGTCTTTGAATAAGGCTTTGATTCAATAATCGAAACCGTATCACCGACCTTGAACTGATTATTTTCATCGTGCGCGGCATATTTTTTGCTCTTCTTCACGAATTTTTTGTAAACAGGATGCATCACCTGACGCTCAACGCTGACGACGACAGTTTTATCCTGTTTATCCGAAACAACAACACCTTGTAAAATTCTTTTAGGCATGTATTTTCTCCTAACTGTTCTTCTGGCGCTCAGCAATGAGCGTATTGATTTGAGCTATTTCTTTTCTGACTTTGCCGACTTGCGCCGTATTCGTCAGTTGACCCGTTGATTGTTGAATACGTAAATTAAACTGTTCTTTTTTATTTTCAGCCAATTTGCTTTCCAATTCATCAAGGCTCATAGCTCTTAAATCTTTAATTTTAACCATTATGCTTCTCCTTTTTGGCAATTCAAGCGTTTAACAAATTTGCTCTTAACGGGCAATTTTGCAGCACCGAGTGCAAATGCTCTGCGCGCAGTATCTTCATCGACACCGCCGCATTCAAACATAATGCGCCCCGGTTTTACTCTTGCGACCCAAAATTCGACAGCACCTTTACCTTTACCCATACGAACCTCAGCCGGTTTATCCGACACAGGAACATCAGGGAAAATTCGGATCCACAACTGTCCGGCTCTCTTCATTTCACGCGTAATCGCACGACGGGCCGCCTCAATTTGGCGAGCCGTAATACGCTCAGGCGTCAAAGCCTTTAAGCCGTAATCACCCAAATTTAATTCATATCCGCCTTTGGCCAAGCCGTGAATACGACCTTTATGCTGTTTGCGGAATTTCATACGTTTTGGACTTAACATTTTATTTCAAACCTCACTATTACTTCTGTTCACTCAGCTTTTTGTCCTGAGCCATCGGATCATGAGCCATAATTTCGCCCTTATAAATCCAAACTTTAACGCCACAGGCACCATAAGTTGTATGAGCGGTTGAGGTTGCATAGTCAATGTCGGCACGCAGCGTGTGCAAAGGAACACGTCCTTCACGATATTGTTCGGTACGTGCAATTTCAGCACCGCCCAAACGACCGCTGCAGCTGACTTTAATGCCTTCTGCACCTAATCTCAAAGCTGATTGCATCACGCGCTTCATCGCTCTTCTGAAAGCAACGCGGCGTTCAAGCTGTTGTGCCACAGAATCAGCCACGAGTTTAGCATCCAACTCAGGTTTTCTGACTTCTAAAATGTTGAGTTGTACCTCGGAAGATGTCAATTTTTGGATTTCTTTTCTTAAAATCTCAATATCTTGACCTTTCTTTCCGATAACAACGCCCGGTCTTGCCGAGTGAATTGTTACTCTTGCCTTTTTAGCAGGACGTTCAATAACGATTCTGCTGACACCGGCTTGAGCCAATCTCTCTTTCAAGAATTCTTTGATTTTTAAATCTTCGTGAAGGTAATCGGTAAACTTATCATCAGCATACCAACGTGAGTCCCATGTACGGTTGACACCTAAACGAAGACTTGTAGGATTAACTTTCTGACCCATGTGACTACTCCTCACGCTCTTTGACGACGACGGTCATTGACGAGAAAGGCTTCAAAATTCTTGCGCCTCTGCCTCTGCCGCGTGCATTCATACGTTTCATGACAAATCCCTTACCGACATAAGCCTGGCTGACCACCAATTTGTCGATATTGAGATTATGGTTATTTTCAGCATTTGCAATTGCAGATTTAAGTAATTGCAATGCTACTTTAGCTATTCTTCTCTTTGAAAAAGTGAGCTCAGCAACAGCCTTGTCTGCACTCTTACCGCGAATCGTTGCGGCAACCAAGTTCAGTTTTCTCGGGCTTGTTCTGATTGAACGGCAAGTTGCCATGCAACTTTTTTCATTTTTATTTGTGTTTGCCATGATTACTTACCTTTCTTTGCTGTTTTATCCGCTGCGTGACCAAAGAATGTTCTGGTCGGTGCAAATTCACCGAATTTATGTCCAACCATATCTTCAGTTACCAAAACGGGGATAAATTTATGGCCGTTGTGCACACCGAATGTTAAACCGACAAATTGCGGCAACATCGTTGAGCGGCGTGACCAAATTTTAATCACTTCATTACGACCCGAATTTCTCGCTGCATCAGCTTTTTTCAAGAGATAGCCGTCTACAAAAGGTCCTTTCCATACAGAACGTGTCATTTAGCTTTCTCCTTATTTCTTGTTATCATGACGAGATCTCATAATAAAGCGATCTGTCTTTTTGTTAGAACGAGTCTTAGCACCCTTAGTCGGTTTACCCCACGGTGTCACAGGATGACGACCGCCTGAGGTTCTGCCTTCACCACCACCATGCGGGTGATCAACCGGGTTCATCGCAACACCACGGGTAACGGGGCGAATACCCATCCAGCGCGAACGGCCGGCTTTACCCAAGGATTTGTTTTGATTGTCCGGATTAGAAACGGCACCAACCGTTGCCAAGCATTCCTCACGAACGATTCTCAGTTCGCCGGAACTTAATTTGAGCTGTGCATAACCGGCATCTTTACCGATGAGCTGAGCATAACAACCGGCTGAACGAATAAGTTGTCCGCCCTTGCCTGCTTTGAGCTCAACGTTGTGTACAATCGTACCAACCGGCATACTTTTCAAAGGCATTGCATTACCGGGTTTGACATCGGCTTTGTTTGAAGAAATAACCTTGTCACCGGCTTTCAATCTTTGAGGAGCAAGAATATAAGCGAGCTCACCATCTTCATACTTAATTAAAGCAATGAAAGATGTGCGATTCGGATCATATTCCAATCTCTCGACTGTGGCCTCACAGTCAAATTTGTTACGTTTAAAGTCGATAACTCTCAGCTTGCGTTTATGTCCGCCGCCGATTCTCCGACTTGTGACATGCCCAAAATTATCACGACCGCCGGTCTTTCTCAAACCGATGGTTAACGTTTTCTCGGGCGCTCCCTTATAGAGCTCGCTTCTGTCAACAATAATGAGCTGACGAAGACCCGGAGATGTGGGCTTAAATGTTTTCAAAGTCATAATTAAATTCCTGTTGTAACATCAATATTTTGACCCTTGGCAAGTGTAACCAAAGCTTTTTTATAATCCGAGCGTTCACCTTTGCGACCTCTGAAAAGCTTTGTTTTGCCAAACTGACGAATAGTGTTTACCTTTTCGACTTTAACATTAAAGATAGCTTCAACAGCTGCTTTAATATCATCTTTCGAAGCGTTCAAGCCGACAATAAATTCGACCTTACCGGCTTCAGAAACCATCATCGATTTTTCGGTAATCACCGGACGAACAATCGTATCATACATCTGAGGCGATACTTTGTTTGCAGTTTTAGACGTTTTTACCATGTCAATCTCTCTTTCAAGCAATCAACTGCTTCTTTTGTTAATACGAGTTTGTCTTTTCTTAAAATGTCATAAACATTTGCACCGATTGTCGGCAAAACATCAATACCATTGATATTGCGACTTGCAAGTGCAAAATTGACATCAACTTCCTTACCGTCAATAACAAGACAATTTGAAAGCCCCAAAGCCACCAATTTTGATTGAAGGTCTTTTGTTTTCGGCGCTTTTAATTTTGCCTCATCCACAATGATAAGGTTACCCTCTTTGGCTTTTGCAGAAAGCGCTGTTTTCAAACCGAGCTTTCTGAATTTCTTTGTCAAATCGTGTGCATAATCACGAACAACGGGACCGAACACAACACCACCCTTGCGGAACTGTGTGCCTTTACGTGAACCCTGACGTGCATTACCGCTACCTTTTTGTTTAAAAGGTTTAGCCGGCGTTAAAGCGACATCAGAACGCCCCTTTGTGAGGTGAGTACCCTGTTGACGACGAGCCAATTGCCAGACGACAACACGATGCAAAATGTCAGGACGAACTTCAAGTCCGAAGATCGACTCGTCAAGCTCAATCGTACCGACATTCTTGTTATCTAAATTCAAGATATCCTGTTTCATTTATTCAATCCTTATATCTTAAGCATTCTCAGCAGAAACTTCTGCTTTAACTGCAGCAGGCTCTTTAATTGTTTTTAATCCGGCAGGAAGCGGCAACGTGACATTAGCCTGTTTTTTGACGGCATCGGTAATTCTGACCCAACCGTTTTCGGCACCCGGAACAGCACCTTTAACCATAATCAAACCTTTACCTTCGTCAATAGCGGCAACTTTAAGATTTTGAACGGTAACACGTTCATTACCCATATGTCCGGCCATCTTTTTGCCTTTAAACACTTTACCCGGATCTTGTCTTTGACCGGTAGAACCATGTGAACGGTGCGAAATAGAAACACCGTGTGAAGCTTCCAAACCGGCAAAATTATGACGTTTCATAACACCGGCAAAACCTTTACCGATTGATGTGCCACAAACGTCAACATATTGTCCGACAACAAAGTGTGAAGCGGATAATTCTTGACCGACAGAAAGCATGCAATCTTCACTTACTCTGAATTCGCACAATTTCTTTTTCGGTTCGACACCCGCTTTAGCGAAATGTCCTTTCATCGGCTTTGTGACATTTTTTGCCTTGATACTGCCTGTTCCGAGTTGAACAGCCGTATATCCGTTTTTATCAGCCGTTTTGACAGACACAACTTTTAAGCCGTCAATACTCAAAACCGTTACCGGTACATGAGTGCCGTCAGCTTCAAAGATGCGGGACATTCCCAATTTTTTTGCGATCAAACCTGTACGCATTATTATTTTTTCCTTTTCTAATTGGTTGACACCTTAATCTTTTAAAGCGCCAACATTAAAATTAACATTACAACTTAATTTCGACATTTACGCCGGCAGCCAAGTCAAGCTTCATTAAAGCATCAACCGTCTGCGGAGTGGGGTCGACAATATCCAGAAGTCTCTTATGAGTGCGGATCTCGAACTGCTCACGTGATTTTTTATCGACGTGCGGAGAACGGTTGACCGTAAACTTTTCGATTCTGGTCGGCAAAGGAATAGGTCCTCTGACGTTTGCCCCTGTTCTTTTGGCCGTATGCACAATCTCAGTTGTTGAAAGATCAAGCAAGCGATGATCAAAAGCCTTGAGGCGAATTCTTATATTTTGGGTTTCCATATTTTAATTTCCCTATAGCTAAACAGCGCAAAACACTCTATCAGTTATTACACTGTCTAAATTGTTAATACCACAAACAAACGTCGTTAACTTCCGTCTGTTCTATATTTTATATTTAACATCACTAGGACTTGTTAAAGGTCCTAAACAAACGTTGTGCGCGGCTTATAACATAAAAAAAAACAAATTGCAAGCAAAAAATGCATAAAAAATGAAAAAAAATTTAAGCCCCGTTTTATGTGATAAAAAAAGAGAGCTTCAGCTCTCTTTTTTTTCCTTTTATCTGTATCTGATACTTACCCTATTTCCCGTCGGCTTAGCCACGGCATTGGCTTCGTCGATGGTATAAATACGTTTGTTTTTAAATCCTTTAATTGTTCCGTCT
>CACXFX010000024.1 GCA_902767055.1 uncultured Pseudomonadota bacterium | reverse complement strand
TTAGACTGCGAGTTCGGATGTTGTATTTTTAAAAATTTGTTGCCAAAGGAAAATTTTATGAATAGTGTTTACTTTATTGATTAAGTGTTATACTCTTAAAATATGAAGAACCATCCGGCTAACGCCGGAGGTATCTAAAGTTCCATCCAAGCTGCGCTTGCCAATCCGCCTGAAAGTCGGCTTGGAATTCGCTTTCCACCGGCTGACGCCAGTGGTCCAAAGCATTTGATGTTATCAATACCGTTTTATGGAGAGAAAATTATGCCGACGATGCATTTAATGACGGGATTTATCGGATTTGGCAAAACAACAATTGCCAAAGAGCTTGAAAAAAAACTTGGTGCCATACGTTTGACACATGATGATATTATGTTTTCAAGATACGGACGCAATCCTGATGATTTTCAAACAAAATACAAAATTGTTGATGATTTTATTCGCGCTGAAGCTGCAAAATATATTGCTCAAGGTCGTGATGTCATTTTAGATTACGGATTTTGGACGCATAAAAGACGCGAAAGATATTATCGATGGGCAAAAACATTGACGAATGATGTCGTATTTCATTGCGTTTTCTGTGATTTGGACGTGGCAAAAAGTCGCGTTTTGGGGCGAACAAAAAATGATGAAAATTCACTGATGATTGATGAAAATATATTTAATACTTATTTAGCTCAATATGAGCCATGGGGCGGAAAAGATAATTATCCTGTCGTTTTGCACAATGCAGAGAATGTCAAATATATCGGTGAGCTTGTTAATGTCAAAATTGACAGGCCAAAGGGGAGTAAACACCCCAAATATGGATTTGAATATCCGGTTAATTACGGATTTGTACCATATACAAAATCAGGGGATGGGGAAGAATTGGATGCTTATGTTTTGATGGAAGATGTTCCGTTGGAAGAATATATCGGGCGTTGCATTGCTGTTGTTCATCGCCAAGATGATAATGATGATAAGTTGATTGTTGTGCCTGAGGCATATGATTTGGCAGATGAACAGATTGAACATGATATTGCATTTCAAGAAAAGTGGTTTAAACATATTTTACTAAGAGATTAGAAAATAACACAAACTATTTTCAAGCCGGCATCAAGTGAAGATACCTTTGGTCGTTGAGCTGATGGTTTTTCATACGATAAGCTCAAAAATGAAACATATGAATATTTTAGATTTTTTTATTTGACTTTTACCCTTTTTTATGCGACTATAAAAGCGTAACCAAATCGGTTGCGGTGTTTAAACGACACGTCCATTGTATGTAGCTCCTTTATGAGGAGTTGTCGAGATAAGCGCATTTAGTGTGGCGAATAAGGCAAACTGTACAATGGCAGTTCGTTTAGCTCCTCTTCCGTTTTGATTGTTCAAGATGGAATTTTTTTATTTATTTGAGAAAAAGGATTTTAAAATGAGGAAATATTGGGTTTATGTTGTTTTATTTATGTTTTTTTGGCTTAACAATCAAGCTTATGCTGAGTGTAAATATGGCATTTGTTACACATGGAATCCGGGGGTGGAAAACAATTGCGGACAAGGTTGTACCTACACTTTCGAAAATGGTACGGTTTATGTGACAGCTGACGGAAACAATGCAACAATTTCCGAAGGCGTTTTATCTCCCAGTTATTATGATGTGATACCATCTGATATTGAGAATGTTGTTATAAACGGAAATTTTGAAACAATAGGAGCGCATGCTTTCAATGGATTGGGAGCGGATATTTCAGGAAAAAATGGTATGCTCACCCTAAAAAATGTTGGTTGGAATGTGTTTGAAAATAATAATTTAACAGGAGAAATTTTGGTATCAGATTCTATTTCTGAGATGGGAGAAGGATATTTAATATATGCTACATTGGAGGGAACACTTATTATTCCTGAGGGTATAAGCTTTTCTAAGGGGCCTTTAAGGGATATGAAACTCGGTCAAAATGGTAAAATATATTGCGGTGTTGATAATTGTGAAAAATATTTGAGAGATTCTTGTGATAGTTTGGGAGATACTTATAATTTAAAACAAAGATGTATAGATTCACTTAAAAAAATCGTTGAAGCAAATAAGCTGCAAGCTTTTCCTTCGGGGTGTCAGGAGATGAAAAGCACAGGTTGCACAAAATGCACAAACACAAGATTTAGGTTAACGGACGGAAAATGTAACCGCATTATTTATACCATTGATGAGGCAAATCAAGCCGCCGGTGATAAAAACCGCGTGTCGATTAAATATCGGTAAGATTTATTCCATTTCGGCCAAGCGTTCGGCTTGATCGGCGGTGATGAGCGCATCGATGATTTCACCCAAAGCCTCGCCCGAAACGACATCATCCAACTTATAAAGCGTTAAGTTGATGCGATGGTCGGTGACTCTACCTTGCGGATAATTATATGTGCGGATTCGTTCACTGCGGTTGCCGCTGCCGACTTGAAGTTTGCGGGTTTCGGAATAATTGGCGTCAATCGTTTGTTTTTGCATGTCATAAAGTTTTGCGCGCAAATGGTTCATTGCTTTTTCACGGTTTTTGAATTGAGAGCGTTCATCCTGGCATTGAACGACGACACCGGTTGGAATATGTGTGATTCGGATGGCCGATTCGGTTTTATTAACGTGTTGACCGCCGGCACCTGAGGCGCGGAAAACATCAACTTTCAAATCTGCGGGATTGATGTATAAATCAACTTCTTCAATCTCAGGCAAGACGGCAACAGTGGCCGCCGAAGTATGCACTCTGCCTTGAGATTCGGTCACCGGCACGCGTTGGACACGGTGCGCGCCGGACTCAAATTTAAGCTTTGCAAAAACATCGGTACCCGTGATTTTAGCCGAGGCTTCTTTATAACCGCCGAGGCCGTTTTCGTTGGCGTCCAAAATTTCAAACTGCCAGCCCTGTTTTTGGCTGTATCTTTGGTACATTTCAAACAACACGGCTGCAAAAAGTGCAGCCTCATCGCCGCCCGTGCCTGCTCGGACTTCTAAAATCGCATTCTTTTCATCATCTTCGGATTTCGGAAGCAAGGCGATTTTGATGGCTTGTTCCATCTCGGGTAATTTTGCTTTCAGCTCATAAAACTCTTCGGATGCCATATCACGCATATCTTTATCCAAACTTTCATCTGAGGCCATCTCTTCGGCATCTTTTAAGTTTTGTTTGAACGTTTGATACTGTTTAATCGTTTCAACGACGCTTTCAAGAGAGGCAAACTCTTTGTTTAATTTGACAAGTTCTTCGGTGTTTGAAGCAGAAGTCAAAAGAGCGCTGACTTCGTCAAAGCGCGCGACAACCTGATTTAATTTATCGTCAAAATTGAGCATTAAAGAGCCTCCTTAAGATTGTTCAAAGCAATTTGAGTTTGCGCGCCGGTATCAAGATTTTTGACGGTGGCGACGCCCTTTTGAATTTCGTCCGATCCTAAAATAACGGCGGCATAAGCGTTTGCTTTATTGGCTTTTTCCATACGTTTTTTTAAGTTTCCGCTATAAGCATGTTCAACCTTAAAGCCGGCATTTCTTAAATCATAGGCAATTTTTAAGGCCTCATTTTTAGCCTCATCGCCGAGCTCAATCACAGCAACAGGGCGCTTTAAAGGAACAGGGTCACCCAGCAACATGGATAATCTTTCAACCCCGCAAGCCCAGCCGATGCCGGCAATATCACCACCACCCATTTCGGCAACCAAACCGTCATATCTTCCGCCTGCCAAAACCGTGCCTTGTGCGCCAAGCTTGTCGGTCGTCAGTTCAAAAACCGTGTGGGAATAATAATCTAAGCCTCGAACCAGACGGTCATTGACACGGTAGGGGATTTTTAAGGCGTCAAGTCCTTTTAAGACTTCTTCAAAAAATGCTTTGGATGTTTCATTTAGGCTCTCTGAATAAAGCGGGGCATCTGCGATAACAACTTTATCGCATTCTTCTTTAGAATCTAAAACGCGAAGAGGATTTTTATTTAAGCGTTCTTTACTGTCCGGTGAAAGCTCATTAAAATGCTCTTTTAAATAAGCCACTAATTTTGCGCGATAAGCATCGCGGCTTTCCTGATCACCCAAAGAATTGATCTCAACCGTTATGGAACCCTCAAGACCGAGCTTTTGCAAAAACGAATAAGCCATTGCAATCATTTCAATATCGGCTTGAGGAGATTGAACACCGAGCATCTCGACACCGAATTGCGTAAATTGGCGTTGACGCCCTTTTTGCGGACGTTCATAACGAAACATCGGTCCCGTATAATAAAGTTTGACCGGAAGATTTTGTTTCATGCCTTGGCTGATAAAAGCGCGTACGACGCCGGCCGTCCCCTCGGGACGTAAGGTCAGGCTTTCACCGCCCCGATCCGAAAAAGTATACATTTCTTTTGTGACGATATCCGAAGTATCGCCTAAATTGCGTGCAAAAACTTCTGTAAATTCGAAAATCGGCGTTTCGATTTCTTCAAAACCGTATGTTTCAACTGTTTGAGAAGCAATCTCGACGACTTTTTTGGCTTTTCGTTTCGGCTCGCCGTAAAGATCATAAGTTCCGCGTACACTTTGTATTTTTTCCATATATTTTCTCCGTTTACAGCACAAAAGCAAGGCCGACAAGCAGCCTTGCTTTGTTAAGCTTTTTTATCTAATGCTTTAAGAAAGCATCCAAGTTAATTTTTGTTTGTTTTTTGGGGCTTGCAATCGGCGTTAAAACATCATCAAGATAAGTTTCAACATTATAATATTTCCCGATTGAAAGCTGCATCCCTTCTTTAAGTTCAACTTCAAAAGTAAATCCTTTGTTTTTAACACCGCTGACATATACTTTATCCGCGTCTTTAACTTCAATCCACGATTGATCTTTAACTTTAAGTTTTAAGACGGGTTGTTTGACAGGTTCGGGTTCTTCATACACATCGTTGCTGACGGTAATTTGCTCATCTTGCAAAGAAGACGGAACATCGGAAGGGGAATTTTGCTCATCTTCGGGAGCCGGTAAAACCTCAACCACCTCAAGCGGCTCATTATTTAATTGAGATATTTGCTCTTCATTTGAACGAAAAAGGCTGCCGACAAGCCAAAGCGCGTACAAAACAGCAAGAACAAGAAGCCCTATATAAATATGTCGCTTTGTCGGCATTGTCGCAGGTGTATGTTTTTTGACGACCGTTTGAACAATGGATTTTTCTTTTTGAGGTATCATTTGCTGCTTGTAAAACTGAACAACCCGATCGGCATTTAATCCGAGATAAGTTGCATATGAGCGAACAAAGCCGATTCCATAAGGAACGGGAGGTAATTCTTCCGTATTATCCTCTTCTAAAGCTTTGATATAAATTTTACGGATACATAAAGCTTCAGACACCGTTTCAATCGATTTTTTCTGCTTTAATCGCGTGTATTTTAAAAACATACCGACGGTTGTTGCTTCTTCAGACGTTGCCGATGTTTGAATTTCGTTTTCTTCAGTCACTGTTGATTCCTTATTTTAAAATTTTTGTTATTAAAACACATTTTTTTTTAAATTGCAATAGAGTGATCTTTCGCATAGGCCTCAAGCTGTGGACGAAGTGACTTTCGATTTGATTTTAAGAGTGTGCTCAAATAGTCCGAAAGCTCGTTTGTGCGGGCGGTTCTTATCATTTTTTTGACAGATGCAAATGCCGAACCGGCACATGAAAAATTTTTGTACCCCAAACCTAAAAGTGCCAAAGCTTCAATCGGGACAGAGGCCATTTCACCGCAAACACAACATGTGACGTGATATTCTTGCGCCTTTTGCAAAATGTACTTCATCACCTTTAAAAAAGGTGCGGATAAAACGTCATAACGATCCAACAATTTCGGATTTGTTCTGTCCGAAGCAAAAACAAATTGTGCCAAATCATTGGTGCCGATGGAGATAAAATCCGCATGTTTTAAAATATTATCAAGTTCAAAAACTACCGAGGGGACTTCAACCATCAACCCTGTTTTGATTTTTGAGGGCAGGGGAAGCTTTTGCTCTTTTTGTTTTTGATATTCAAGCATTAAAGTTTCTTTTGCGCTCAAAAATTCATCCAAATTTGAAATCATCGGAAACATGACATCAAGTTCGCGTCCGGCGGCGGCTTTTAAGAATGCACGCATTTGCTGTCTTAAAAGTGCGCGGCGGTCGAGTGTCATACGAATGGAGCGCCAACCGATGGCCGGGTTTTGTTCTTTAATTTCGCTCCAATAAGGAAGGAGTTTGTCAGAACCGACATCCAAGCTTCTGAAGACAACGCGCTTGCCCTCCGTTTTTTGCAAAAGTTTTTGGTAAATTTCGACTTGTTTTTCAACGGTTGGCATCTCAGAGGCCGTCATAAAAGCAATTTCTGTTCGATAAAGTCCGACACCGTCACAGTTTGAAAGGTTAATATATTCCAAATCAAAATCAAGACCGATATTTAAGTTAAGGCTGATTTTGTGGCGATCGAGCGTTTGGGTCTTTTTAGGCGCTATTTCTTTTAAGGTTTCACGCCACTGCATCATCTTTTTTTGGCGTTTTTTAAAATCTGTGCATACCTGAGGTGAGGGGTTGATATACACAAAACCTTCTTCGCCGTCAAGAGCAATAATTTGGCCGTCTTTGACATCACGGTATAGGCCTTTGATTTTTGCAATGACCGGGATATTTAAGGCTTTTGCGACAATCGCAACGTGCATTGTCGATGTGCCTTCTTCTAAAATCAGACCTCGAATCGTGCGCGGGTCATAATCGGTCAAATCAGCAGGTCCCATTGTTTTGGCAATCAAAATAATCTCTTTTGTGTTGTTTTGTTTGTTAAGATAATCGCCGGCAAGGTATGAACGTAATCTGTCAGAAATATCACGCAAATCATTTAAGCGCTCTTTGAGATAAATATCGGTTGCAAACGAAAATTTTGAAACCATATCTTCATAGGTTTTTTCAATCGCGGCATCTGCCGTCAGACCGGTGTCGATATATGTGACGATTTTTTTGTGCCAGCCTTTGTCTTGAGCCAAAAGTTTGTACATCTCCAAAATTTCAAGATGTTCATTTGTTGAAAAAGTATTGTTTTTAATTTTAGAGTCGATGTCCTCAAGCATTTTGGCTTTGGCTTGTTCAAGCAAAGCAAGCTCTTTTGATTTGTCATTTGAAAAAATCGTTTCAACGGCACGCCGCCTTTTATGGACAACAGCTGCACCGACACCGAAACCTTTATTAATAACGCTGCCTTTGATGCGATCTTTTAAGCTTAAACCGCGGGATTTGGCAATTTTTCGTTTTAATAGAACAATTTCTTCGGATGAAAAAGCGGTGGTTAAAAACATCAAAAATGTTTTTAATGTTTCGATCTGTTCTTCTTTGAGGGCGTCTTTTTGGTAAAAGCAGAGCAAAATAACACCGACGACTTTATCAAATTGTACCATCGGAGCAGCTGTTTGAAAAGCAAACGGGGTATTAGTATCGTCGTTTAAGGATAAGACGCGAGCACTTGATGCCGCACGTCCGACAAGCTTTTCGCCAAAACGAATCGTTAAATCGTCATCGTCGGGGGCTGAGGTATTTGAAGCAAAAAATTCAAGATAATTATCATCGATTGACATGTACGAAAAGACGACATCTGCCCCAAAAAAATCGGCAGTTAAAGCCATGATATCCGTTAATTTTTTGTCCGTCTCAACGTCTTGCTGAAGTTTTTGCTGAACGGATTGCATCAACGGAATCAGATCATTTGAAAAATTAGTGTGCATCAAGGCCTCTGAAAACTTTAAAATTCGACTTGCGTTTTATATTATCTGATTTATATTCACTTTTAAATAAAAATTCAAAACTTATGAGGTGAAAAATGGCAAATTTATATCGAAAAGGTGACAATGATGTACGTCCTTGGGGTACGTGGGAAGTTTTGGACGGTGATGACAATTTTTGTGTCAAGCGTATCAAAGTCAATCCCAAAGCAATGCTCTCGCTTCAATTGCATCATTTCAGAAGTGAACATTGGATTATTGTGAAAGGCACGGCTTTTGTGACTTTGGACGATAAAGTTATTGAAGTTAAGGCAGATGATGCGGTTTATATCCCGGTCAATACAAAACATCGTATCGAAAATCGCTCTGACAAACCGATGGAATTTATCGAAATCCAAACAGGCGACAATTTAGATGAAAATGATATTGTCCGCTTTGAGGATATGTACGGCAGAGCTTAAATAAAATCTTTATTAAAACAAAGGCGCATTCTTCATAAAAGAATGCGTCTTTGTCTTTTTTCTTAATCCCAAGC
>CACXFX010000023.1 GCA_902767055.1 uncultured Pseudomonadota bacterium | reverse complement strand
GAAAAAACGGATTCTTTGCTTGAAGAATGCGTTTTTTTTGTGTATATAAAACACATCGACTTTTGTTTTATAATAAAGAGGGTGTTGATGAAAAAAAATTTGGTCAGTGTTTTGGTTTTTGGTTTCATTTTGTCTGCAAACGTTGTTTCGGCACAGGATTTTTTGTCTTTGCAACAAGATATCGAAGCCTTAAAAGAAGAAATGGTCATCTTAAATCGTAAAGTTTATCGTGATAAAACCGATTCGGCAATTTCCGTAACATCATCCGGAACGGCAAATCTCGGCGAATATGATGAAATTATTCGAAACCTCAACGGCAAGATTGATGAGCTTGAATATAAATTAAAACAGACCGATGAGCGTATCAGCGCCTTAAGCAAAGATATGGAAACGCGTTTTAACTTGATCGAGGGTAAACCGATTGCCGCGGCTTCGGGGTCTATTTCGATGCCTAAAAAATACGATGCGGCTGTTGCCAACGGGGCACCGAAATCGATTGTCGGCGATGCGGTGCAATCGGGTAGTTTGAAAGATCTTGGCTCCGGTGCTGTCAAAGAATCTGCCGATGCACTTTATAAAAAAGGTTTAGAGGCCTTAAAGGCGGGTGATACGGGATCAGCCGAGCAAGATTTTGTGCTCATTTTGGAAAATTATCCGTCAGATAAATTGGCCGGCAATGCGCAGTATTGGCTCGGCGAAGTTTATTATAAAGAGCAAAATTATACCAAGGCCGCGGTTGCGTTCGGCAAAGGTTATGAAAAGTATAAAGACGGCAATAAAGGTGCGGACAGCCTCTATAAGCTTGGGATGTCGATGTCACAGCTTGGTAAAAAAGCCGAGGCTTGTGCGGCCTTAAAAGCTTTGCCGACCGAATTTGCCAAGGCGGATGCGGATTTAAAAAACAAAGCCAAAGCTCAGGCTTCAAAACTCGGATGCAAATAAAATATGTTTCAAGAATTTCTTGAAAAGTACGCTCTAACAGATAAAAAAATCGCCGTCGGTGTTTCGGGCGGTGCCGATTCGCTCGGGTTGTTGCTGATGGTGCATGAAGAGCTGAAACCAAAGGGTTACCGGATTGTCGCATTGACAGTGGATCACGGTTTGAGGCCATCGTCGGCCGATGAGGCGGCATATGTTAAAAAAATCGCCGAAAGATATGGTTTGGAGCATCATACGCTTGTCTGGAAAGGGGTAAAGCCGGCGGGCGGCATTGAAGAGGCGGCACGTGTTGCCCGTTATGGATTGCTTGAAGATTGGTGCGAAAAAAACGATGTGCGGTATTTGATGACGGCGCACCATCTTTATGATCAGGCCGAAACGTTTTTGATGCGGCTTTATCGCGGCAGCGGGCTTGACGGGCTTTGCGGTATGAAAGAAGTTTCTAAAACGGGAAATATCTTTATTTTGCGGCCGATGCTTTTAACGGCCCCAGACGTTTTTCAAAAATTTTTACGCTCAAAGAACATTCAATGGATTGAAGATGAAAGCAACGAAGATGAAAATTTGCTTCGTGTGAAGATGCGTAAATTTTTGCCACTTATGGAAGAAAAAGCGGGAATTTCACCGTTGATGATTGCTCAAACGATGGAGCGTTTGCACTCATCGCGCAGTTATTTTGAAAACAAAATTCAAGCGCTTGTTAAAAATCATTTTCAAAAAATCGGTGAAAATGTGTTTGCTTGTAATTATCGCTTTTTTTG
The DNA here is from genome assembly GCA_902767055.1 of uncultured Pseudomonadota bacterium. Classification (GTDB taxonomy): domain Bacteria; phylum Pseudomonadota; class Alphaproteobacteria; order RF32; family CAG-239; genus UBA1254. The sequence continues at coordinate 3,848 of CACXFX010000023.1, read as the reverse complement.
TGGTTTGGATTGCGAAATTGCTTATCGGCTGATGTGTTTTTTAATCAGGCAAATCGGCGGGGCCGATTATCAGCCCGAGGCGCAGAAAATTTTAAGGCTGATCGAAAAAATCAAAAGTGATGATTTTAAGGCGGCTACGCTCGGGCATTGCCAAATCAAAATTTTCGATTCGAAATTGTGGCTTGTGCGCGAGATAAAGGCCGGTTTGGCTTATGCGAAAAAAGAGTGGAAAGATTATTTGAAAGTGCACCCTAAGCTCAAAAATAAAAAAATTCCGGCCGTGGTGAAAAAAAATCTTTTATTAAGCTCAACAAAAAATCATATTTGATTAATCTTTTTTTTATGATATTGTTTTAACATAGAAAAAAATAATGTTAAAAAGGATATCTCCATGAGTTTGTTATCGCCGAAAAAGGAAGAAAAAAAAGAGCCTGCCGCACCTGAGCGCCCTGCAATGAGAAAACCCGAATTAAATACGCCGATTGATGCTTTGATGCCGCGTTCACCGGCGCAAGCACCTCAAGGACAGGGGCAGGGAAAAGCGCCGCAACAAGGGCAGGTTCCGCCGCAAGGGGCAATGCCGCAACAAGGGCATATGCCGCCGCAAGGGGCAATGCGTCCGATGCCTATGCAAGGGATGATGGGGCCGCAAGGAATGCCGATGCGTCCGATGGGGCCGGGAATGATGGGACCGCAAGGAATGCCGATGCGCCCGATGGGGCCGCAAGGCATGATGCCCCAACCGATGCAAAATATGGGGCGAATTGAAATGCCTCGTCAGCAACAGGGAATGACCAAAGAAGAACATTTGGCCAAAATTAAGGCAGAACTCGAAGAAGCCGCAAAGATTCCGGATTTGATTCCGTGTGAACATTTGGGTTTGATCAATGAAGTCGATTTTTCCGATGTGTACATTACGCCTGATAAAAAATGCTATACATGGGCGGCTAAATCCGATGCCGGTTTGAAAGTTGTGACTTTTGAGGATTATCCGGAATTTTTACAGCAATTGGAAGAAACTTATGACGGAACGAACAGGTCGTACCTTTTGACTTATAAAGGACGGCATTTCCGTGTTGAAAGGACGATTTCAGGTGACGGACCGCAATTCTGCGCCCGTAAAATGCCGATTAAAGTGCCGCAGCTCAAAAAATTGGGATTGCCGCAAGGTTTGTATAATTATTTGTTGTCGCTTTCCGGACGTTCGGGTTTGATTTTGCTTGCCGGACCGACCGGATCGGGTAAATCAACGACGATTTCGGCTTTGTTGCAAGAGTATTTGAGCGAAAAAGGCGGTTATTGCTTTACGATTGAAGACCCGATCGAGTTGCCGCTTGACGGTGTGTATCTGACACCCTCGGGAGAGCTTGGGCTTTGCAAACAAACCGTGCCGCCGGACGGTATTTGGCAAGAAGGTATTAAATCAGCTTTGCGTTCAAAACCGCGTTATATTTATTTGGGTGAGATTCGTGATCCGAACGTCGCATCTGAAGCTTTGCGTGCCGCAACATCCGGGCACTTGGTGTTGTCAACCATTCACGCAAACAACGTCTCCGACTCGATTAACTCACTCGTGAAATATGCCGCATCTTCCGGTATTTCGGAAGAAATGGCCTATGAGCTTGTCGCAAACGGCTTTTTGGGGTGTTTACATCAGATTTTGACCGGTGCGCCGAAGCGAATCAGCGTGACGTACGTTTTTGCCAATCCGGATTTGAGTGCCGGTTGTCAGGTGCGTTCGATGTTCCGCAACGGCAAGCTTAATTTATCAACGATTATGGAACAACAAAAAATCAAGATGGACAAGGGTATGCCGCTGTTTTAGGCAAATCATTGTTTGTAAAAAAAATGTGCCCCGATCAAGGGGCATTTTTTTGCTTAAAAATAAAAATTATGTAAAATCAATGCATTAAAAAACGGTATTATAATACCTTTTTATAAGCTATTGAAAAACAATGAAAAATTTTTGTTGACAAGCGGTTTTTTATAAAGTATATATGACCCGAATTTTAATTAATACCTTTTTTGGAAAGAAAAAATATGACTACATATGCTACAAAACCCTCGGATATTGAGAGAAAATGGTATGTCGTTGATGCTGAAGGTGTTGTTTTGGGCCGTTTGGCGGCTGAAGTTGCGAAAATTCTTCGCGGAAAAAACAAGCCTTATTTTGTCCCCAATTTGGACTGCGGCGACTACGTTGTTGTTATCAATGCCGAAAAAGTTAAGTTAACGGGCAATAAATTGACCGAGAAAAAATATTTTAAACACACAGGTTGGATCGGCGGCATTAAAGAAACGAATCCGAGTCGCATCTTTGCCGGTTTTCATCCCGAACAGGTGGTTGAAAAGGCCGTTGAACGCATGATTTCACGCAACCCGATGGGCCGTCAACAGATGACAAAGCTCAAAGTTTATGCCGGTGCCGAGCATCCGCATGCTGCGCAAAATCCGATTGTGTTGGATATTGCATCTCGTAACCCCAAAAATAAAAGGAGCGCATTATAATGGCTACAAAAAAACTTGAATCTTTGCAAGATTTGAAAGCAGCAACAAAGGAAGTTTCCGCCAAAACGGAAGAAAAAGTTGTTCGCCAGGCTAAAAAAGACAAACAGGGTCGCGCTTATGCAACCGGTCGCAGAAAAGATGCCGTTGCACGTGTTTGGGTGATGCCGGGTCATGGTAAAGTGACGATTAATTCAAAATCAATGGATGAATATTTTTCTCGTCCGGTTTTGAAAATGATTATCAATCAGCCGTTTGAAGTGACCAATCGCGTGAACGAGTTTGATGTTGTTTGCACGGTTAACGGCGGTGGTTTGTCCGGTCAGGCCGGTGCTATCAAACATGGTATTTCACGTGCTTTGAATGATTATGAGCCTGAATTGCACACAGCTTTGAAACAGGCCGGTTTCTTAACGCGTGATGACAGAACAGTCGAGCGTAAAAAATATGGTCGCGCCAAGGCTCGTCGTTCTTACCAATTCAGTAAGCGTTAATCGGCGAAGAGAAAATATTTTGTGTTTTCGGGTGGGTTGCAAGAAATTGCAACCCATTTTTTTTTGGGGGGTTATTTTGTTATAAATTTTCTTAATTGTCGATATACGTTTCTTCGAAAGAGGTTAATTGATCGATTTATTTTATCGATCAAATTTAGTTTATATTGGTTTTTATTTGTTGTATTTTTAGGAAAATTTAATGGGTAATCTTTAGCTTTATATACAACTAAAACTTGTTTTCCAAACCACATGGTATTAAAATAGTATGACAAATCGATTGATTTTAGATAAATTAATTCAAAATTTTCTATGCTGTCCTTAAAAAATTCTCTTTCAAAAGAAAATAAATGTTCTTTGTAAAGTTCCCGTTCTTCAAAGGGAATAAGCAGTATAAAAAATTTTTTAGTATGTTTTAAAAGCTTAACTATTATTTCATCAGGGTTAGAAAAATGCTCTAATGTATTTGAAGAAATGATAATATCAAAATTTTCTTTCAGTTTATTCAATTCAGTATTAATAAAAGAAACATTCGGAAAATGTTTTTTAGCGTAAGAAATGGCATTTTGAGAATAATCGACACCATATATTTGCCAACTAGGGAAAATTTCATATAATTTATCCGTAAAATTACCTAAACCGCATCCGAAATCACAGCAAGAAAATTTGCTTTTATTTATTTCATTTTTTAATTCTATGGGTAAAAGCGTTTTGAAAACTTTATAAAAAAAAGATGCTTGAGCGAGTTTCATTTTCCGCTCAATCACATTTGAAAATTGTTTTTCCCAATATTCTTTATCATTTTGCATAACTTATTTTCCTTTAAGAAAAAAGTACGTGTCAAATATATGG
>CACXFX010000022.1 GCA_902767055.1 uncultured Pseudomonadota bacterium | reverse complement strand
TCTCCGGCATTAACAGTGTCGTTTTAAATGATAGTATTTTTACAGTTGATGGCAACAATTATGATGATATGCAGGGAGTCGAATATTTTTATGGCTTGGAACTGAGAGCATTAAGCGATGTGGATAATATTTATTGTTCGGATGCTGTCAGGGCAAAGTGCGAAGAATATTTCGATCAGGCTAAATTTTGGGAAAACGGCGTATATTACCCCATTAAAGAAAAGGCGACCTTAAACATCAACAATGCAGACGGGACGGTTGATACGTATCAATACGGTTCGGATGGTGCAGCCGCAATCTATCGTGACGGCAAATTAAAGAGCTATAAAGGAAAGCGCATTTTCACCATCGAAGAAGCCAATGCCGTTGCCGGTGATAAAAATCGTGTGTCAATCACATACAAATAAAAATTCCCCCTTTCAAATCTTAAACGATTCGAAGGGGGAGAATTTTTACACTCAAAAATAAAGACTAGAACGGAATATCATCGTCCAAATCAGCCGCCGGTGCTGACGCAGCAGGTGTTGCATCCCAACCGGCCGAAGAGCCGAACGGATCTTCCGGTGTTGACGAAGAAACGCCCGCGCCGTCACCTTTGGCATCAAGCATCACAAGCGTGCCTGAAAAGTTCTGCAACACGACTTCCGTCGTAAATCTTTCCTGACCGTTGCTGTCTTCCCAACGTCTTGTCTGCAACTGGCCTTCAAGATATACTTTTGAACCTTTGTGCAAATAACGCTCTGCCGTTTCGGCCAATTGCGGATTAAAAATCACGACACGGTGCCATTCCGTGCGCTCTTTGAACTCACCCGAGGCTTTATCGCGCCATCTGTCCGATGTTGCAAGCGTAAAATTAACGATTTTTGCGCCGCTTTGCGTATTGGACACGCGCGGATCAGCACCTAAATTTCCAACCAAAATGACTTTATTGATACTACCGGCCATTAAAATATTCCTTTATTAAAAAAAATGTTTATGTTAAATCTGACTATATTTTATTTGACGACTTTTTCAACCCTTTTTACGATTTCATCAACCGAAATGCCAAAATAGTTATAAACGTCACCGGCTTTGCCCGATGCGCCAAATGAGTCGATACCGATCATTTCATCGGCATATTTGTGCCAGCCGAATGTCGAAGCCGCCTCGATTGAAATACGCGGCGCATTGCCCAAAACCTTTTGCTGATATGCCTTATCTTGCTTGTCAAAAAGCTCTGTGCACGGCATTGACACAACCGCGGCTTGAATCCCTTTTTGTTTTAAGGCTTCTTGCGCCTTAACGGCAAGCATAACTTCTGAGCCTGTCGCAATCAGCGTCACATCGCGCGCCTTTTCGCAATCTGAAATCACGTAGCCTCCCTTTAACGTCAAATTCTGATCAAATGATTTGCGAAGTGTCGGCAAATTTTGACGCGACAAAACCAAAATTGAAGGCGATTTTTGACAAGTTAAAGCAATTTCATAGCTTTCAGCCGTTTCAACCGTATCACACGGACGAAATGTCAAAATGTTGGGCATGGCGCGGTATGAGGCCAAATGTTCAATCGGCTGATGCGTCGGGCCGTCTTCACCGACCCCGATTGAATCGTGGGTTAAAACATAGATAACCCTTAATCCCATCAGCGCGGCAAGCCGCATTGACGGACGCATATAATCCGAAAATACAAAGAATGTACCCCCGAATGGTATCACACCGCCGTGCAATGCCAACCCGTTCATGATTGCACCCATTGCATGCTCACGAATACCGTACTTGATGTTGTTGCCGTTATAATCATTTGCAACAATGGTTTTGGAGCTGCTCGTCAACGTCAGATTTGATGCCGCCAAATCGGCAGATCCACCGACAATTTGCGGCACGGCTTTGACAATCTCTTCCAAACACATTTGCGATGATTTTCTGCTTGCAATATTTAAGCCTTCTGCAACAGCTTTTTCTTTCAAGCCTTCAAGGCCTTTATTCCAACCAAGAGGCAAAACATCATTGACATAGTCGTCAAATTCTTTTGTTTTGAGCTCAAGCCAATCCTGATAAGCATTTTCATGGCGTTGACCCGCTTGTCGCCAAAGTTTTAACGATTGTTCAGGCACTTCAAACAAACCATACGACCAGCCCAAATTTTGACGCATCAATGCGGTTTCTTCATCACCCAGTGGCGAACCGTGACATTTTGATGTGCCGCATTTGTTCGGCGCACCGAAACCAATGGTTGTCTTGCATGAAATCAGCGTCGGTTTATCGGATTTTTGTGCCGCCAAAAGTGCTTTTTCAATCGCCTCATAATCATGACCGTCAATGGCAATTGTATTCCATCCCATTGCTTCAAAACGCTTGAGCTGATTTGTCGTACTGGCGTCATCGACACTGCCGTCAATCGTGATATTGTTGTTATCCCATAAGAGGATCAACTTGTTTAATTTGAGGTGTCCGGCAAGCTCGGCAGCTTCCCCGCTGATGCCTTCCATCAGGCAACCGTCACCTGCAATCACATAAGTATAGTGGTTGCAAAGCTTATCGGTGAATTTGGCATTGACAATACGCTCGGCTAAAGCCATACCGACGGCAGATGAAATACCCTGTCCCAAAGGCCCCGTCGTCATATCAATCCCTGACAAATGACCGTATTCGGGATGTCCGGCCGTTTTTGCACCGAGCTGACGGAAGTTTTGAATATCTTCTAACGTGATGTCTTCATAACCCGTTAAATACAAAAGCGAATACAACAACATTGACCCGTGACCGGCCGACAAAACAAACCGATCTCTGTCAAACCATCTTGGCGCTTTGGGATTAAATTTTAAGAATTTAGAAAACAAAACGGTTGCAACATCTGCCATACCGAGCGGCATTCCCGGATGTCCGGAATTTGCTTTGTTAATTGCATCAACACTTAAAAATCTTAGTGTGTTTGCCATCAATTTAAGATTTGTCATTATTTTACCCTTTCCTGCAAATCTGACTGATCTTCATTCAAGCCCATATAAATATCGGGATTATATTTTCCGAGCGGAACGGTCAACTCACCTTTTGCAGGCGTATAATAAACCTCATCGACACCTTTGGGCATATTTACAACGGCAAAATATGTCTTTTGTCCCAAATAATTGGCCGGCCCTTCATGCGTTTCAAGATAATATGAAAAATGTACATCTTCAATATTTGTATTGCTCAAACGTTTGACACGTACGCGCGGTGCGACGACAGCCTTTTCTTTGAAAATGTTTTCGTCATAATAACAATGTCCTTCACGGCCGATAATCTCAATCAAAAAAGCCTCTTGATTTCCTTGAGATTGAATAAGTTTTTTGTGCTCTGCCCTGATGCCGACCGTCGGACAGGAAACCAACGGATCCGGCTCATAAGGTTCAAGATTTTTATTTTGAAACGTACAGGCACATAAGCCGATACTCAAAATCGTCAAAAGTGATTTTTCTTTCATAAACACAAAACTCCTTTAATCAGTTTATTTATGATTTAAGGAGTATTACATTTTAAGCCATAACACAAGATGTTTTTAGAAGATATCAAATGTAAGCTTATT
>CACXFX010000021.1 GCA_902767055.1 uncultured Pseudomonadota bacterium | reverse complement strand
GATGCTATTTCTGGTATTTTAAAAAATGAACGATTCGAACCGCAAATTCTTCTTAAAAATCAAGAGGCTAGATCGCAAAATCTAACCTCTGTCTTATGTGGCTGGAGTGAGCTTGCGGTTTTCGAGATGAAATCATATGAGGATTAAATAAATTATGTCAAAAGTATTGACTTAAAAAAAAATAAATTTAATATAAAAGCATCTTTTAAATTATTTATTCATGTTTAATCTTAAATATTTTATAATTATGGCAAACTATCATGTTAACGGTGATGATCCGTATCGTATGACTGCTTCTGAAGCAGCGGAAGAGATTGATGGTTGGGTAGAAAATGGTGGCCAAATGCGAATAGATGGTCCTCATCAGGGAAACGATGAACCCCATGCCCATCTTTATCTCGATGACAACCCTAGTGAAGATTTATTGATTCAAATTGAGCCGGATCCTGATCCAGAGCCTGAAGATGAATCCAGTTCAGATGATGATTGATCAGATTACTTCTAGATGAAAAAAGCTTTCATATTTAACTATAATCCTCAAAACCAGGTAGTTAAAATGAGAGCTTTTTTTGTTTTTTTAAATGATGTCGTCTGAAAAGAAATACAGCTTTGCTAACTTCTGGCTGTCAAGAAACATAGGTTAAAACAACTTTTATTTTTCGACAACAGAAGTTTTTCTGCACTATATGAACGATTTTGGTTTTGATATAGGTTTTTATAAAATACAAATAGTAGGCTAATTTGACATTATTTCTTGAATCTTGTACATTTTATATAAATTTACTTAAACATTAAGAGGGATTAGAAGTAATGGTAATCAGTAGAGACGAGATAGAATATAAAGATTTTTTAGAAAATTGCAAAATTTTGAATGAGCAAGGAAAATTTATCAATTTAGAAGAAGCTCAAAATGAAATTTGGCATATTATTGATGGAAATTTGATTAGTATCAAAAAAAATTCAAAATATTGCAAAAAGTTTTATGAAGAAATATGTCCTATTTGTTACCTGGCAAAATATTTGGGAGCTCAAAGTGTTTGTTTAACAGATGATATAGAAGGACACTTTTCTTACGATGCTGTGATTAAATTTGAAGATGGAAAAGAGCAGCTGCTTGAATGCACTACAGCTATAGATGGTTATCACAACGTTTTGAGAAATGAACATTTAAAAAAATATGGTTATGCTCCATGCCGTGCTAAAATAGATTTTAAAGGAACGATAAATAAGAGAGAAATAAATCCAAGTAAACGTAATTCATATATACTAGGCAACCAAGTTAGATTTGAAATTTTGAATAATATTGAAAAAGTATTTTTAAAGAAAAAAGAAAAGAATAGAAAAGAATATCTAAATGCTTTTTTGCTTATTGTTGTTGATTGTGATGGTATGAATACAGCAGAATTAAAAGCTTTTATACAGGAAGAGAGCAGATTTATATTTGATGATAAAGCACCGTTTCATAGAATTTTTTTGATACACAAAAATCCTCAAAAATATGTAGAATTATTTTCGGAAATATAATCTAAAAGAAGGTTTTTAATAATTGAAAAGGTTGACAAGTGATAAATTGTGTAAAACAATTTTCTTGTTATTGATAAAAATAATTGGTAAAATACAATGCAGATTGTTTGTAAACTGATTTATGAGGTACAAATGAAGCCAGTTTTATTGTTATTCATTTTTTTTCTGACAAGTTGCTCTTATTTATTCCAGGAAACTCCTAAATATACCCTTTCAAACTCTGTTCTTTATACTCCAGAAAAAGGTAAGAGTTTTTTTGTTGATTCCTCAAAGAAGTCTGTGGAAGGTACAAAACTCAAGATATATCTAAAAGATTATCTCAAGAGTCAGGGTTATAAAATTGTGGAGGATAGAGATAAAGCACAATATATTTTAACTTTTACTATTGATGAAAAGGCAATTGATAAACAAAGAACGGTTCCTGTGTTTGGAAAAACAAATGTACGTTCAATAGATTCTTCATCTTCTGGAATCTCGAATACGAGTTTATATGGTAGCAGTAATCGATATGGGAGTACAACATCTCTCTACGGGAATTCCAATACATCATATTTACAAAATACTCATCAAACTGTAAATTATGAGTATGGTGTTACTGGATATAAAACAGTTATTGACCATTATAATATAAAGCATTTTGATATTGATATTCTTGATAATAAGACACAGGATGTAATTTCTAGTAGTAATTTTGCTACATCACAAATCATGGATTATGATCTTTTTATTTCATATATTCAAAGTGTTTACAATAATCTTTCGATGTTCACACCGCTTGAAACGTATTATTATGATTGCAGAAATGGGGTTTGTGTGCCGATACGACCGGCGAAGCAATAATCCAAGTTCTACTTTGCAATTCTTATATGGTTTGAAAGAAACTTCCTAACACCTTGATTGTGTTAGATTCTTGATAAAATTAGTTCGAAGATTATTTGGGGTAAGGCATATTTGGCATCAAACATTCGAACTAGGTTAAATGCTTGTAAATAAAAGAAAAAATCGCCATTTCTGACGATTTTTGAACTGTGGCTGGGGCGGCAGGATTCGAACCTACGAATGTCGGCACCAAAAGCCGATGCCTTACCACTTGGCGACGCCCCAATATCTTTTGGTAAGTGCATTGATAAAACATTTTTTTTTATATTGCAAGAACTTTTTTTATTTTTTTTTGATTTTTTTATTTGACAATCATCGGATATTATGGCAACATAAAAGAAGATGAGAGAAATTTCATCTAAAAAGGAACCGAGAGGTTCGGGGCTGTCAGAGGCTCTATATACTGGTGATACGTATAAAATAGTATCGCTTTTTGATGCTGTTTTTTTGTATCAAAAAATTCCCCGCTTCAGGCTCGGGGAGATTATGGCGTATGTTCAGGCTTAACAAGCTAAAGGCCATGATAGTCATTACCAGTATATGATTTCTGAACTCCCTGGCCGCTCAAAAGAGTGGTTTTTTGTTATCAATAACTGATGGAGAAAAAATATGAGGAAATTGATTTTTGTTTTAGGTATTGGAATAAGCTTTAACGCTTATGGAGATTGTGATGAAACAGGCTATTTTGATTGTGGTATGACCGGCGATGTCAAATGGTATCTTTCAAGTGATAAAAAGACGCTTCGTTTTGTGGGAAACGGGGCAATGGATGATTATGTAGCTGATAATAATATGGATGGGCACAGAGGGAGTACTGCGCCTTGGGCAAAATATTATGAAAATATTCAAACAATTGACATATCTGCTGGTGTCGAAAATGTCGGAAATCGTGCTTTTCGGGGATTATCTGCCGTGGAAAATGTCAATATTGCAGACACGGTGACAAAAATCGGAATAGGCGGATTTGCAAATAATGTTAATTTAAGGACTATAAAACTTCCAAATTCAATCAAAGAAATCGGATATAGCGGATTTGACGGGTGCTTAAATTTATCTGAAATAAATATGCCTGATTCGCTTGAGTATATTGGTAATGGTGTTTTTCAAGGATGTAAATTTTTAACAGATATTATCTTGCCTTCTTCGCTTTTTTATCCAACTTCCATGATATATGATCCACTGAACAATGCTTTAAACGGATCTTACATTTCAACTGTTTATTGTGCTGAAGATGTAAAAGAGTGTCTTGATTATGATTTTGAACATAGAGTTTTAACTTTTGATCCCGAAACAATGATTGCGACTTATGAAGATTCAAATATTATACCCTCAAAATTAACTTACAAAAAAGAAACAGATGGGCGATATGTTTTAGATGGTACGCGCTATAAGTCTTTTGAAGATATGTCAAACGGTACAAACGGTGTTAATTTAAAACGCATTTATACCATTGATGAAGCCAATCAGGTGGCAGGGGAAAAGAATCGTGTTTCGATAAAATACAGATAAAAAAACGTTTTTTTAAGACATTGCCTTTATAATGACGCGTATAAAGGAAAGACAATGGCTAAAAAAACAAAAAAAACGATTCAAAAAAGCCCTAAACGGCGCGTGGCAAGAAAAAGAAGTTCAAAGAAAACTTTTAAAAAACACTTATTAAAGATGGCTTTTATCAGTATCTTTCCAGCCTTTATTTTGCTTGGCGGATACGTTTTTTATTGTTATTTGACATTGCCCGATATTAATGTTGCGTTTTCAAAAACGCGCCAACCATCAACAACAATCATTGCCGAAAACGGGAACGAAATCAAAACTTTCGGAAACACGTTTTCATCGGTTGTTTATCCGAAAGATTTACCTTCTTATGTGCCTGATGCCATTATCAATGTTGAAGATCGGCGATTTTATCAACATTTCGGTTTTGATTTGATCGGTTTGACGCGTGCCGCCCTGACCAATGTTTTTAAAAAACGCTATGCACAAGGTGCTTCGACCATTACGCAACAAGTGGCCAAAAATTTGTTTTTAACGCCGCAAAAAAGCGTGAAACGTAAAGTTCAAGAGTTGTTACTTTCTTTTTGGCTTGAACATAAATTTACCAAAGAGCAAATTTTGACATTGTACTTAAATCGTGTTTATTTAGGGGCAGGGACGTATGGTATTGAGGCGGCGGCGAATAAATATTTCGGCAAATCTTCGGTTGATTTAACCTTAAAAGAAGCCGCTGTGATTGCCGGCCTTTTAAAAGCGCCCTCGCGTTATAACCCGATATACAGCAAACAAAATGCTTTAGAACGTGCCAATGTCGTTTTGAAAGTGATGCTTGATCAAAAAAGTATTAGTCAAGAGCAGTATCAAAAAGCCAAAAATGAGCCTTTGCATGATACAACAAAATATAAAGTCGAAGGAGCAAGGCATTTTGCGGATATGGCTTATCAGGAAGTCAATCGTTATATCGGTGAGCGTGATCAGGATATTTATGTCAGTACCACGCTTGATCAGGAGTTGCAACAAAAAGCCGAACAAATTTTACGTGATATGGTGCTGATAAACAAAAAAAATAATGTCACCGAAGGGGCACTCGTGATTTTGGATTATAATGGTGCGATTAAGGCTTTGGTCGGCGGTATCGATTACGAAAAAAGCCAATTTAATCGTGCGACTGAGGCGTTGCGCCAACCCGGATCTGCTTTTAAGACGTTTGTTTATATCACGGCACTTCAGCACAGTTTTGAACCGGAAGATATCATATCGGACAGGCCTGTTAAAATAGGTCGTTGGACACCGCAAAACATCAACCAAAAATATTATGGCGATGTTTCGATGGCATTTGCTTTTGAACATTCACTTAATTTGGCAACGGTCAATTTAAGCCGCCATTTTTCGTTAAATGATGTGATTAAAAATGCAAAAAAAATGGGGATTACGACAGATTTGAAAAAAACGCCGTCAATTGTGCTCGGGACATCTGAGGTTAAAGTGATTGATATGGCTTCGGCTTATTTATCAATTGCCAATGGCGGTTATGGAGCTTGGCCGTACGCGATTGAAGAGATTTATTCTAAGGACGGGCATCAGCTCTACAGGCGTCATCACGATGAGGATGTCAGAATTTTAGATGAAAAAACCGTTCGCCAAATTACAAAAATGCTTGAAAATGTTGTCCGTTCAGGCACAGCAAAAGCGGCTGAAATTTCGGGTTTTGTTGCCGGAAAAACAGGGACATCCCAAGATTATCGCGATGCTTGGTTTGTCGGTTTTACAGACAAATATGTGGCGGCCATCTGGGTTGGCAATGACGACAACAGTGCAATGAAAAATATCACCGGCGGCAATTTGCCCGCAAAAATCTTTGCTCAAATTATGAAAGATTAGTTTTTGAATATAATTAAAAAAATGCTCATAATTTGTTAAGTTACGTTTCTTTTGAAGCAAGGTATCGTTGAGCTTCGATTGCGGCCATAGCCCCAGAACCGACGGCAATCACAGCCTGTCGAAACGCGTTGTCCTGTACATCGCCGGCGGCAAAAACGCCTTCAATATTTGTCATTGTGCTTTTGGGGCGTGTGATAATGTATCCGTCGGCATCCAAATCAAGATATTTTTTGAATAATTCGGTATTCGGTTTGTGTCCGATGGCTAAAAAAACACCAGATACGTCAATCAGTTTACGCTCATCGGTCAAAACATTTTTGATTTTAATGCCGCTGATATCTTCTCTGCCGAAAAACTCTTCGATAATGCTGTTCCAGACAATTTCAATTTTCGGATTTTTTTTCAAACGTTGTTGCAAAATAGAGTCGGCACGCAATTCATCGCGTCGGTGTATCATATAAACTTTGCTTGCAAAATTTGTTAAATAGAGCGCTTCTATTGCAGCGGAATTTCCACCGCCGACAATAGCAACGGGTTTGTTTTTATAAAAAAAGCCATCGCAGGTAGCACAGGTCGAAATACCTCGTCCGATATAGCGTTTTTCCGTTTCGATATTCAGCCATTTAGCTGATGCACCTGTTGCGATAATCAAAGTTTGTGTTTTGCAACAATTGCCGTTTTCGGTACTCAAGACAAAAGGTGATGTACATAAATCTACTTCGGTGATTCTGTCATTGATGATTTTAACGCCGAAATTTAATGCCTGCTGATGCATCCTTTCCATCAATTCCAATCCCGAAACGGATTGTGTTAATCCCGGAAAATTTTCAACACTTGCTGTCATTGTCAGCTGTCCGCCGACCTCAAATCCAGAAATAATTATCGGATCCAATCCGGCGCGTGCAGCGTAGATGCCGGCGCTGTATCCGGCGGGACCCGACCCGATAATAATCAATTTTGCAACGTATTCTGCCATGTTTTTCTCCTTTTTTTAATATAAGAGTCAAAACACATTTTTTTAATACAAAACCCAAAAAAAATGTTGCAATTTAAGCAAGGCCTGATTATTCTATAGCCAATATAAACATACAAAAAGGATTTTAATAATGAAAAAAGCTCAAAGCGTTAAAGAATTTGTTGAACGTATTGATGCAACCAAAAAAGTCAATCCAAAAGATTTGTCATCAGATCAGGATTTGACGATTGCGATTATGAATTTGATTTCAATTGAAGAGCATCTTGTTTTTTCAGGCGCGAAAACAGGTAAAACGGCGTTTTATGATTTAGTTGAAGAAGTCAGAGAAACACGTAAACGCTTGATGCAAAAAATTATTCCATCATATGAAGGGGAGGTGTGGTGCATTTCAAAACACTTGCTTGCAACCTCTATGCGCTTGATGGAAGTCGGAACAAAGCAACAATCTCTCGGTAATAAAGAGCAGGCTTATGATTTGTTTAACAAAGCTTATGATATGTACTGTCTGTTTTGGGGGTTAAATATGAATATGCTTGCCGTCAAAGATGCCAAATGGATCGAAGATAGTGTTGAAGAAGTGAAAAAAATTGCAGATAAATTAAGTAACTCTGTTGCTCTTAAAGAAGAGGTTAAAGAGCAAGAAAAACCGCAAGGTGCACTTGCAAAAATGAAAGCTTTTGTCAGAAAAGCAGTTGATTGTTGTATTGAATAAGGATAAAAAAATGAAGAACTTTTTTAAGGTTTTGATGGTTTTGGGTACATTGTTGCTCGGCGCCTGTCAGCAAGAAGAAGCATCTGCTGTTGCCAGCCAAACAAATGATATCAGTGATCAAAAAGTTTATTTCTTTTATCAGACTACTTGTCCGCATTGTCATCATGCAGCCGCTTATATCACTCAAAAATATCCGAATTTGAAGATGGTTAATCTTGATGTACGTACAAAGCAAAATTTTGATCTTTTCTTAAAATGTGCGAAAAAGTTTAATTTGCCGCAGAATAGTCTTGGTACGCCGCTGATTTGTATGGGAAACCACTATATTATGGGCTGGTCGGATGCGGATGAAAACAAATTTGATATTTATGTGAGGCGCTTTAAATAAAGCGCCTTTTTGTTAAAGGAAAAGTTTGTTTCTCAGCGGTATTTTATTGACACGCGGTTTTGGGAGCCGGTGATTTTATTGGCCTCATCCAAGGTATAGATACGTTTTCCCGTAAACCCTGTCAATTTTCCGTT